>DATIOT010000245.1:0-8785 GCA_035472875.1 Mycobacterium sp. | reverse complement strand
CAGCTCGATGTTGACGCCGACGGCGGCCAGCGCCTCACAGAATGTCGCCGTGACGCCCGGGTGGCTGCGCATGCCGGCCCCGATCAGCGACACCTTGCCGATGTGGTCGTCGTAGAGCAGCTGGGTGAAGCCGATCTCGTCTTGCAGCGCGTCCAGTTTGGCCACCGCTGTGGGTCCGCTGTCGCGAGAGCAGGTGAACGTGATGTCGGTTTTGCCGTCTTCGACCTTGGAGACGTTCTGCAGCACCATGTCAATGTTCACGTCGGCCTCGGCGACGGCCCGGAAGACCCTGGCCGCATACCCGGGGATGTCGGGCAGCCCGACGATGGTCACCTTGGCCTCGCTGCGGTCGTGCGCGACTCCGGTCAGAAGGGGGCTTTCCATGACTATGTCCTTGATCGATCCGACGACGACGGTGCCTGGCTTGTCCGAATACGACGACCGGACGTGCACCGGCATGTTGTAGCGGCGCGCGTATTCCACACAGCGCAGCATCAAAACCTTGGCGCCGCAGGCCGCCATCTCGAGCATCTCCTCGAAGGTCACCATGTCCAGCTTGCGGGCGTTGTGCACGATCCGTGGGTCCGCGCTGAAGATGCCGTCCACATCGGTGTAGATCTCGCAGACGTCGGCGCCGAGGGCGGCGGCCATGGCGACGGCCGTGGTATCCGAACCGCCGCGGCCCAGCGTGGTGACGTCTCGGGTGTCCTGGCTGACGCCTTGGAATCCGGCGACCAAAACGATCCGGCCTTCGTCGAGCGCGGCTTGCAGCCGTCCCGGTGTGACGTCGATGATCTTCGCGTTGCCGTGGGTGCCGGTGGTGATGACGCCGGCCTGGGAACCGGTGAACGACCGGGCGTGCGCGCCGAGTGATTCGATTGCCATGGCCACCAACGCGTTGGAGATGCGTTCACCGGCGGTCAGCAGCATGTCGAGTTCTCGGGGTGGCGGGACAGGGCATACCTGCTGAGCCAGGTCCAGCAGGTCATCGGTGGTGTCACCCATCGCCGAGACCACCACGACGACGTCATTGCCCTGTTTTTTGGTCTCGACGATGCGTTCGGCAACGCGGCGGATCCGGTCGGCGTCGGCCACCGAGGATCCGCCGTACTTCTGTACGACGAGCGCCACTGTTTCTCTGCCTGCCCTTCCGGCCCAGCGGATTCCATCGTTGTTTGAGTCCACAACAGGATACGTGCCGGCGCATCTTATTTAACGTCGCGATGGCGGGCGCCACAGCCTGCGGTTTTGGTCGCGTTTTGGTCACACGGCTGATCGCGGTAGAGTTCATAACGTGCAGCGGGTGCTCCTCCTCGGGCGCCGCGACGGGGTCTGATCCAGACCGGCCTCCCGTCGCGGGCGTTCGCGATGCGCCGGTCTAGGTTCCTTCTGACACCCCCGGAGCAACTACCGTGACCAGCTTTTCTGAGACTTCTACCCCAGACGCCTATACGTCGGCGCGGACCGTCGTCAAACCCGCAGGCCCACCCGCGCCCGGCCAGCCCGTGTGGAATCCGCAGCGCGGCTCGTCGATGCCCATCAACCGGTACCGGCCGTTCGCCGAGGAGGTCGAGCCCATCCGGCTCGCCGACCGCAGCTGGCCGGACCGCGTCATCAGCAGCGCGCCGCTGTGGTGTGCGGTGGATCTGCGCGACGGCAACCAGGCGCTGATCGACCCGATGAGCCCGGCCCGCATGCGCCGCATGTTCGACCTGCTGGTGTGCATGGGCTATAAGGAGATCGAGGTCGGGTTCCCGTCGGCCAGCCAGACCGACTTCGACTTCGTCCGCGAGATCATTACCGACGGCGCCATCCCCGACGACGTCACCATCCAGGTGCTGACCCAGTGCCGACCGGAGCTGATCGAGCGCACGTTCGAGGCGTGCGAAGGCGCGTCGCGGGCCATCGTGCACTTCTACAATTCGACGTCAATCCTGCAGCGCCGCGTCGTCTTTCGCGCCGACCGGGCCGCGGTGCAGGCCATCGCGGCCGATGGTGCGCGCAAGTGTGTCGAGGAGGCCGCCAAATACCCGGGCACGCAGTGGCGGTTCGAGTATTCGCCGGAGTCCTACACCGGGACCGAACTCGAGTACGCCAAGCAGGTGTGCGACGCCGTCGGTGAAATCATTCAACCGACGCCGGACAACCCGATCATCTTCAACCTGCCCGCCACCGTGGAGATGGCCACCCCCAACGTCTACGCCGACTCGATCGAGTGGATGAGCCGCAACCTGGCCAACCGGGAGTCCGTCATCCTGAGCCTGCATCCGCACAACGACCGCGGAACCGCCGTCGCCGCAGCCGAATTGGGCTATCAGGCGGGCGCGAACCGGATCGAGGGCTGCCTGTTCGGCAATGGGGAACGCACCGGCAACGTGTGCCTGGTGACGCTGGGGCTGAACCTGTTCTCCCGCGGCGTGGACCCGCAGATCGACTTCTCCAATATCGACGAGATCCGCCGCACGGTGGAGTACTGCAACCAGCTGCCGGTGCACGAGCGTCACCCCTACGGAGGGGACCTGGTGTACACCGCGTTCTCCGGCAGCCATCAGGACGCCATCAACAAGGGCCTGGACCAGATGAAGATTGACGCGGACGACGCGGACGCCGACGTTGAGGACATCCTGTGGCAGGTCCCGTATCTGCCGATCGACCCCAAGGACGTCGGGCGCACCTACGAGGCGGTGATCCGGGTCAACTCGCAATCCGGCAAGGGCGGGGTGGCCTACATCATGAAGGCCGACCACGGCCTGAGCCTGCCGCGGCGGCTGCAGATCGAGTTTTCCCAGGTGATCCAGAAGATCGCCGACGGTGAGGGAGGAGAGATCTCGCCGAAGGAGATGTGGGAAGCGTTCTCCGAGGAGTACCTCGCCCCGGTGCGGCCGCTGGAGCGAATCAAGCAGCACGTCGATGCCTCGGAGGAAGACGGCGGCACTACCAGCATCGCTGCGACGGTCAAGATCAACGGGTTGGAGACCGAGATCAGCGGCACCGGTAACGGCCCGCTCGCCGCTTTCGTCCACGCGCTGGGCACCGTCGGGTTCGAGGTAGCCGTCCTGGATTACTCGGAGCACGCGATGAGTGCCGGCGACGACGCACAGGCCGCGGCCTACGTCGAGGCGTCGGTGACGATCGCGAGCGCGGCGGAGGCGGGCGAAGCGGGTCGTCGCCCATCAGGCTCAGTGGCCGGGCGGACCGTATGGGGCGTGGGCATTGCTCCGTCGATCACCACCGCGTCGCTGCGCGCTGTGGTGTCGGCAGTCAACCGCGCCTCGCGCGGGTAGTCAGAACAGCGCGAGCTGGTCGTCGGCCGCGGTGGCGTCGACAAATTGCTCCATGCTGGCGCCACCGATGACGGCACGAACGCAGTCCAGGAACTGCCCGTCGGAAACAACCGGCACCCCCAGTTTCCGGGCCAGATAGCCTTTGCCCTGCTCAGGGTCGGCGTCGTTGCACACTACCAACGAGGTCTCCAGGTCGACGGTGTCGCTGTAGGCCAGTCCGGCGTGCAGGATCCGCTCGACGAGTTCCTCGTGGGTCCGGCGCACCTCGGCGGCCAGCGCCACCCGCATGCCCTGAACCAGCGGCCTGCCACGGACATACGGCCCCGGGTTGAGATATGGGCAGGGCATCCGGGAAGCCAGCACCTTGAGCGGTCGCAGCTCGTCGTGGGTCACCCGGCCGTTGGGCCACCGGCGCCGAGTCACCGGATGCACGGGCAACCAGATGTCCCGTTCGTGCGCCCGCTTCAGCGCCGACGCCAGCACCCCGGTCAATACCAATGCGTCGTCGAAGGCGTCGTGCGGCCGTTCCTGAGTCACGCCCCAGTGCGCCGCGAGCGTCTCCAACCGCAGATTGTCGATGCCGAGGTCCAGACGCCGGGCCAGCTCGACCGTGCACATGACGGTTTCGACGGGAAGTTCAGCTTCGGCGAGCTCGGCCTCAGCGGCAAGGAACGCATAGTCGAAGGCGACGTTGTGTGCCACCAGTGTGCGGCCGCGCAGCACCTCGATTACGTCGCCGACGATGTCGGCGAACTGCGGCTGGTCCTCGAGCATGGCGGCGGTCAGACCGTGCACGTGGGTGGGGCCCGGGTCCACCCCGGGGTTGAGCAGACTGACAACGGATTGCTCCACCTGGCCGTCGGCGCCGAGGCCGAGTGCGGCAAGGCTGATGATCCGTGCCTGACCTGGGCGAAAACCTGAGGTCTCGACGTCGATGACGGCCCAACCCCCATCCGGCTCGCTCGCCGGCCGACCCCAGGACACCCGGTTCATGGACTGAGGATGGCACGTCGGACCGACATCACCTGGTCGCTGCGCGTCGTGTCGGCACTTAAACTGCCCGGGTGGTTACCACCCGGGCACGTCTGGCTCTCGCCGCAGGAGCGAGCGCGCGGTGGGCGTCGCGGGTCACCGGACGCGGCGCCGGGGCGATGATCGGCGGCCTGGTCGCGATGACGCTGGACCGTTCGATTCTGCGGCAACTCGGGGCGGGGCGGCGCACCGTCGTCGTCACCGGCACCAACGGCAAGTCGACAACCACCCGGATGACCGCGGCCGCGCTCGGCACGTTGGGAGCGGTGGCCACCAACGCCGAGGGCGCCAACATGGATGCCGGTTTGGTCGCCGCACTGGCCGCAGATCGGGGCGCCGAGCTGGCGGCGCTGGAAGTCGACGAGATGCACGTACCGCACGTCTCCGACGCGGTTGAACCAAGCGTCATCGTCCTGCTCAACCTGTCACGCGACCAGCTGGACCGGGTCGGCGAGATCAACGTAATCGAACGCACGCTGCGGGCCGGCCTGACCCGGTACCCGGATGCGGTCGTGGTCGCCAACTGTGACGACGTGCTGATGACCTCGGCCGCCTACGACAGCCCCAACGTGGTGTGGGTGGCCGCGGGCGGCGCGTGGGCGAACGACTCCGTCAGCTGTCCGCGCAGCGGCGAGGTGATCGTCCGCGACAAGAGCCACTGGTACAGCACCGGCGCCGACTTCAAGCGACCCAGCCCGCACTGGTGGTTCGACGACGACACCCTGTATGGGCCCGACGGGCTGGCCCTGCCGATGCGGTTGGCGCTGCCGGGCGCGGTGAATCGGGGCAACGCCGCCCAGGCCGTGGCCGCCGCTGTCGCGTTGGGCGCCGATCCGGCGGCGGCCGTGGCGGCTGTCTCGACGGTCGACGAAGTCGCCGGACGCTACCGGACCGTGCGGGTCGGCAGGCATGAAGCGCGGATCCTGCTGGCCAAGAATCCTGCCGGCTGGCAGGAAGCGCTGTCGATGGTGGACAAGCAGGCGGCGGGGGTGGTCATCGCGGTCAACGGGCAGATACCCGACGGTGAGGACCTGTCGTGGCTATGGGACGTGCGCTTCGAGCACTTCGAGGAGACCGCCGTGGTAGCCGCCGGCGAACGCGGCACCGACCTGGCGGTGCGCTTGGGGTATGCAGGGGTGGAGCACACGCGGGTGCACGACACCGTGGCGGCCATCGCGTCATGCCCGCCCGGGCGAGTGGAGGTCGTCGCCAACTACACCGCGTTCCTTCAGCTGCAGCGAGCGTTGGCACGTCATGGCTGATTCGACAGTACGGATCGGGCTGGTGTTGCCCGATGTGATGGGCACCTACGGCGACGGCGGCAACGCTTTGGTGCTGCGGCAACGGCTACGGTTGCGGGGTATCGCCGCCGAGATTGTCGAGGTGACGCTGGCCGACCCGGTGCCGGAATCGCTGGACCTGTACACGCTGGGCGGCGCGGAGGATTACGCGCAGCGGCTGGCGACCAGGCACCTCCTTCGCTACCCGGGCCTGCAGCGCGCGGCGGCCCGGGGCGCGCCTGTCCTGGCGATCTGTGCGGCTGTCCAGGTACTCGGGCACTGGTACGAGACGTCGTCCGGGGAACGGGTCGATGGTGTGGGCCTGCTGGATGCGACCACCTCACCGCAAGATGTGCGCACTATCGGCGAGCTGGTGACCAGGCCACTGCTGGCCGGCTTGAGCCAACGGCTCACCGGTTTCGAAAACCACCGCGGCGGAACCGTTCTGGGCTCGGTGGCCTCTCCATTGGGCGCGGTGGTCAAGGGTGCGGGCAGCCGGGCCGGTGATGGCTTTGACGGTGCAATTCAAGGCAGTGTGGTCGCCACCTATATGCATGGACCGTGTCTGGCCCGCAACCCGGAGCTGGCCGACCTGCTGCTGAGCAAGGTGGTGGGTGAGCTGGCGCCGCTGGCGCTACCGGAGGTGGAGTTATTGCGCCGCGAGCGGCTGGCGGCTCGCTAGGAATTCCACGCAGCAAAGTTTTGGGTACGAGACGTGTCAATGAGCATCCGACGCCGCCGGCATAACTTGGCACGCAACGACATTGGGGCCGCTCATTCGGCGATGCGCCGGGACACCGCGGGTACCGCCATCGGCAATTTCATGGAGTGGTACGACTTCGGTGTCTACGGCTACATCGCGACCACGATCGCGCAGGTGTTTTATCCGGGCAATAGCGTCAGCGCGGTCCATCTCATCGCCACCTTCAGCACGCTGGCGGCGGCGTACGTGGTACGGCCGCTCGGCGGGTTCGTCCTTGGTCCACTCGGTGACCGCATCGGACGCAAGCGGGTTTTGGTGATCACGATCCTGCTGATGGCGGTGGGGACGACCATGAGCGGCTTACTGCCCGGCTACAGCACCATCGGCATCTGGGCGCCGATCCTGCTGCTCGTCGCCCGGATCTTTCAAGGCTTGTCGACCGGCGGCGAGTTTGTCGGTGCGATGACATATCTCGTTGAGCGGGCACCGGACCACAAACGCGGCATGATGGTCGGGTTCCTGCCGCTGGGCAACCTAGTCGGGTTCGTGCTCGCCGGATTGCTGGTGACCGCACTACAGGCCTGGCTGCCAAGCCGCGACATGCTGGCATGGGGCTGGCGGATTCCGCTGTTGCTGGGAGCGCCGTTCGGCGTGCTCGCTCTCTATTTGCGGCTGCGGATCAAGGAGTCACCCGCCTACGAACAGGTGAGCAGTAGCGCGGATGCGCCGGTCGACCGCGGCTGGCAGCAATTTCGGCACACAGTGGTGGAGCAGTGGAAGCCGATGGTGATCTGCGCGGCCCTTGTGGTGACCTCCCAGGCCCCCGATTTCATGCTCACCGGATACTTGCCGACATACCTCAAAGTGGTTGTGCACGTTGGTAACACGGCCGGACTAGTGATGATCGTAGCGACGTTGGCGATCCTGATGGCCGCGGTGGTATTCGTAGCCATGTTGTCCGACCGTATCGGCGTCAAACCGATCATGTGGACGGGCTGCGGACTGCTCGTCGTGGCGTCGGTCCCGGCATTCTTGCTGATGAGCTCCGGCGGTATCTTTCCGTTGGTCTTCATCGGTGTGTTGCTGATCGGACTGATGGAATTGTGTTTCGACAGCACCACGCCCGCTGCGCTGCCGGCACTGTTCCCGACCAGGGTGCGCAACGGAGCGCTGGCCATCTCGTACAACATCGCGCTCTCGGCCGTGGGCGGGACCACCCCGCTGATCGCTCAAGCGCTGATATCCGGCACCGGCAACGCCATGGCGCCGGCCTACATGCTGATCTTCGCGGGCCTGGTGGGGACAGTCACTCTTTTGTTCATGCCGGAAGTCGCCGGCAAGCCCTTGCTGGGGTCTGGGCCTTCGGTCGAAAGTGAGCAGGAGGCCGGCGAGCTGGCCGGCGCGTGAGAGGTTGGGGCGAGAGTTAGACCATGGCGCGGCGGCCGGTGAGCGCGCGGCCCAGTGTCAACTCGTCGGCGAACTCCAAGTCGCCGCCCATCGGCAGCCCGGACGCGATCCGCGTCACGGCCAGACCGGGGATGTCGCGCAGCATCCGGACCAGATAGGTGGCGGTCGCCTCTCCCTCGGTATTGGGGTCGGTGGCGATGATCACCTCGGTGATGTCGACATCGTCAACCCGCTCAGCGATACGGCTCAGCAGCTCGCGGATCCGCAGCTGCTCGGGACCGACACCCGACAGCGGATCCAGTGCGCCGCCGAGAACGTGGTAGCGGCCGCGGAATTCGCGGGAGCGCTCGACGGCCTGGACATCCTTCGGCTCCTCGACGACGCACACCTGCGAGCCGTCCCGGCGCGGGTCGGCGCAGATGCGGCACCGCTCGTCGTCGGAGACGTTGCCGCACACAGCACAGAACCGCACGCCGTCGCGGACCTTCGCCAGCACGGCGGTCAGCCGGTCGATATCCGAGGGCTCGACCGACAACAGGTGGAAGGCGATGCGCTGAGCGCTCTTGGGTCCGATACCCGGCAGCTTGCCGAGCTCGTCGATCAGATCCTGGACGGGTCCCTCAAACATGTCGGTAGAAAGTCAGAGCCCTGGCATCTGAGTTGGTGGCGCTGGCGGTTGGGCCGGCGGGCCGCCCATGCCACCGGCCAGCGACCCCAGCCGCTCCTGCGCCATTTTGGTGACTTGCTTGGACGCATCGGCCATGGCGCCGACGATCAAGTCCTGCAAGGTCTCGATGTCCTCGGGATCGACGACCTTGGGATCGATCTTCACCGCGACCACCTCACCACTGCCTTTGACGACGACCTCGACCAAACCCCCACCGGCTTGACCGTGCACCTCGGCGTTCGCGAGCTGTTGCTGAGCTTCCAGTAGCTTCTGCTGCATCTGCTGCGCCTGGGCGAGCAGCGCCGACATATCGCCTCCGGGTTGCATGACAATCCCCTCGCATCTTGGTCTCGAGTTGGTTTCGCCTGTGGATGTCGGGCGATTCGAAACACCCAGCGTAGACCGCGCGACG
>DATIOT010000244.1:0-2326 GCA_035472875.1 Mycobacterium sp. | reverse complement strand
TGGCGGCAGGAACGGGCCGAGACGTTGACTCCACCGTCTGCCAGGAAGTCACAGTCATCTAGTCCAATTGGCCTGGCGTCGTCGACCCGTCGCGTCGCAAGTTAGTTTGATGGGCGTGCTGAGCACCATTGCGATCGTTCCTTGCGCGCCGGTGCTTGTTCCCGAACTCGCCGGGGCAGCCGCCGCCGAGGTGGCCGACCTGGCCGCGGCGGTGCTGGCAGCGGCCGCCCTATTACCGGCGCGCTGGATCGTCGTCGGGACGGGCCCAGCAGACGATGTAATCGGCCCCAACGGAATTGGCACCTTTGCGGGCTTCGGCGCCGATGTGCGCGTCCGGCTCTCGCCCCAGGAGGACGACAGCACTGAACTGCCGGTCGAATTCCCCGTTTGCGCGCTGCTGGCCGCGTGGGTCCGCGGTCAGGCCCGGCCCGAGGCCAGCGCGCAGGTCCACGTCTGTGGCAGCGATCATGACGCCCGCACTGCGCTGGCTTATGGCAGGCAACTACGGGCCGAGATCGACCAGGCGCCCTATGCGATAGGCGTGTTGGTCGTCGCCGACGGCGCGAACACCCTGACACCAAGCGCCCCCGGCGGGTATGACCCCGGCAACGCCGACGCCCAGCTGGCCCTGGACGACGCGCTGGCAAACGGCGACGTTGCCGCGTTGACCCGGCTGCCGCAGCCGATCGTGGGGCGGGTCGCATTTCAAGTGCTGGCCGGCCTGACCGAGCCAGGACCGCGATCGGCCAAGGAGCTCTACCGGGGAGCGCCCTACGGTGTGGGCTACTTCGCCGGTGCCTGGCAGCCGTGAGGCCACTCGCGATCATCGGCCCCACGGGTACCGGCAAGTCGCAGCTGGCGCTCGACGTCGTTGAACGCCTCAGCGGCGCGGTCAGCGCGGAAATTGTGAATGCCGACGCGATGCAGCTTTATCGCGGTATGGACATCGGGACCGCCAAGCTGCCCGTCGAACAGCGGCGCGGCATTCCGCATCATCAGCTCGACGTCCTGAACGTCACCGAGACCGCGACCGTCGCCCGCTATCAGCGCGCCGCCGCCGCGGACATCGAAGCGATCGCGGCCCGGGGCGCGGTGCCGGTGCTGGTGGGCGGTTCGATGCTCTACATCCAATCGCTGCTCGACGACTGGTCATTTCCCGCGACCGATCCCACGGTGCGCGCGCGCTGGGAGCAGCGGCTGGCCGAGGTCGGGGTGGGACAGCTGCACGCCGAGCTGGCTCGACGCGACCCGGCAGCGGCCGCGGCAATCCTGCCCACCGACGGCCGGCGAACGGTGCGGGCACTTGAGGTGGTCGAGCTCACCGGGCAGCCGTTCGCCGCGTCCGCGCCGCGCATCGGTGCTCCGCGCTGGGACACCGTCATCGTCGGGTTGGACTGTGACACAACGATTCTCGATGAGAGAGTGGCCCAGCGCACCGACATGATGTTCGATCAGGGCCTGGTCGACGAGGTCCGCGCCCTACTGCACAAGGGCCTGCGCGACGGGGTCACCGCTTCGCGTGCGCTCGGCTACGCCCAGGTGCTCGCGGCTCTGGATGCCGGTGGCGAAGCCGACCAGCTAAGTGACGCGCGCGAGCAGACGTACGTGGGCACCCGCCGTTATGTGCGGCGGCAGCGGTCGTGGTTTCGCCGGGACCACCGGGTGCACTGGCTTGACGTGGGCCCGGCAACCGGGGCCGAACGCGCCCGTATTGTCGACGGCGCATTGCAGGCGTGGCGGCAAGTATCCTGATCTGGTGATCTTCGCCAAGGGCCACGGCACCGAGAACGACTTCGTGGTGCTGCCCGACGTGGGCGCCGAGCTGAGTCTCACCGCCGCCCGGGTGGCCGCGTTGTGCGACCGGCGCCGGGGATTGGGTGCCGACGGGGTGCTGCGGGTCACCAAGGCGAATGCCGCGGTGACCGCTGGTGTGCTCGAGCGTCTGCCCGACGGTGTCCGCGCGAACGACTGGTACATGGACTACCGCAACGCCGACGGGTCGACCGCGCAGATGTGTGGCAATGGGGTGCGGGTTTTCGCGCATTATCTGCGGGTCAGCGGCTTGGAGTCGCGCGACGAGTTCGTCGTCGGGTCGTTGGCCGGCCCGCGGCTGGTCACCCTGCATCACGTCGGTGCGACCAACGCCGACGTCACCGTCGATATGGGCAAGACCAACCGGCTGGGCTCAGGAGAGGCCGTCGTCGGCGGTAGGCGGTTTACCGGGCTGGCGGTAGACGTGGGTAACCCACACCTGGCGTGCGTGGATCCGCAGCTGAGTGTCGAAGAGCTTGCAGCTCTGGATGTGGGTGCACCCGTGCACTTCGAC
>DATIOT010000243.1:0-2162 GCA_035472875.1 Mycobacterium sp. | reverse complement strand
AGCAGCACCACCCAGCCATCGCCGTCCGACGTGCGATGGTCGTCTGAGATCGTCGCGCCCAGCGCCAGAAGGCGGTCGACCTCCGTATCACGGTCCCAGTCACCTGGCTGAAGGCAGACATGCACACGATTCTTCATAGTTTTGTTCTCTGGAACGGCCTGGAAGAACAACCGGGGCCCACCCGGTGGTTCGATGACGACCTCGGTGTCGCCCGGAACGAAATCCGGGTCCACAGGGTGGCCGACCACCGCGCTCCAGAACTGAGCCAAGGCGTACTGATCAGAGCAGTCAAACGAAACATTGCGAACGAAGGACACCATGAGCGCTCAGCCTAGGTGTCCTTCATCATCGGCGCATACCGTCCTGCACGCATCTGCCGCCGGTCGTTCAGTACCTGGTAGTGACGGGGCCGGACGAATATCGGCTGGCAGCCGACGGTTGTCCGCAGCTACGATCTTGTCGCCGCCAGCCAGGGAGGAATGCCATGCACCGCGACCGAGACGCCGAGGCGTCCTTTTGAGCCGACCAGCAAGCGCCGCCGGGGGTTCCCTCTAGCGAGTCCAGCGTCAAGCGCGGCGATCGCATCGTCGGCGTCGACACAGAGCTTGTCGAAAAACTCGGGCGGAACGATCCTTGCCCGTGCGGATCCGGTCGCCGCTTTCCGCGAGTGCTGCCGCAGGACCGGCCGGTTCGACGGCGCGCCAGCGGGCTACTACGTCCGCGACCGTCGGCTGTAAGCAATCAGCACCACCAAATTAGGAAGCTGGGCCGGTGCGGTCCATGCTCGTTACAACCGCACCGGCCCAACATCCGGTCATGCCGCACCGTGGACCCCCATGGCAATGGGTCGGCGGTGCCAAGCGCCCGCCTGCCGAGGGCGGCCATGACCGGGACGAGCTGGATCACGGTCTCGGAGAGGCTGTATTCGGCGCGGTGACTACGGCCGGCGTGCGTCCGGGTGAGGTGACCGTCGGCGACCAGCCGCCGAGACGGTCGGCGAGGATGTTCAGGCGGTGCCCTGATCGGAGCGTTCCGGCAGGATGCGGGAGTGTCACGTGCCGTGGCTGCGAGCCCGGCCGCTGGGCGCCGTTCACCGGTTGCCGACCATGACCTCGCGCAGGACCAGTACCGACCAGCAGTCGCCGGTCACCTCCACCGCAGCGTTGATTGCGTTGCCCGCGGTTGGTCTGACCTCCGCGCATCCCGGATATAGGCACTTGCGGTTCGCCGTCACCTGCTACGGTCCGCACGACCGCTTGCAAGTCGTGATCACTCAGGAGGTTCTCGGTGCCGGACACCACCTGCCACATGTCGATCTCGCTTGATGGCTTCGTCGCCGGGCCGGACCAGAGCCGCGAGGACCCCCTGGGCAAGCGGGGGCGGGAGCTGCACGGCTGGCATATCGGCGACCCGAGAGCCAATGATGCCGATAAGGTCGCGAACGAGTGGCTCATGCGCCCGCGGGGCGCGTACGTGATGGGCCGGAACATGTTCGGTCCGATCCGCGGGGACTGGGATGAGGAATGGACCGGGTGGTGGGGCCCCGAACCGCCGTACCACGCGCCGGTGTTCGTGCTGACCCATCACGCACATGACCCGATCCAGATGGACGGCGGGACGACCTTCCACTTCGTCACCGACGGCTTCGACGCGGCCTACTCCGCAGCGTGCCAGGCCGCCGGGGACAACGGCGTGGACATCGCCGGCGGGGCCTCGACCGTCCGACAGGCACTGATCGCCGGCGTAGTCGACGAGCTCACCCTCGACATCGGACCAGTCCTGCTCGGTTCGGGCGAGCGCATCTTCGACGGGGTCGACTCCTTCGGCTTCGAACCCGCCGAGGTGCTTCACTCGCCTCTGACCACCCACATCCGCTATCGCCGCGTCAGCTAACTCCGCGGGCGCTGCCCCGGTGTGAACGCCCGCATCTGCCGCAATGCGCGCGGTCCTGCCGCGCTCCGGGCGGTAACTTGCGATCGAGCCCAGTTCCACTTCTTGAACTTCTTGAATCCTGCCAGGACGACCGGGCGTAGGCCCCGCCGCCGGGCCGGTAGAACGTCTCCGTCATCCCTGGAGGCTTGTTGAATTGCCTGTCTCAGAAGACGACCGGCAACCGCGACGCGGGCGCGGCGCAAAACGCTCGGCGAGAGCTGGCTGAAACC
>DATIOT010000242.1:0-1655 GCA_035472875.1 Mycobacterium sp. | reverse complement strand
CGCCGTACATCTCGGCGAACGCTTCGCGATACACGGTGGCTTGATGCAGGACGCGCTCCATGAGGCTGGCGTCCGCGGGCACTTCCGACGCCAATTTCGCGACGAGTTGCGGCAGTTGGTAAAAGCCCCACGCGCTCAGCGAGGCGACGCCGATCAGCATGCCCGTCATGCGCGCCACCACCACCGCCGCCGACGCGATGCCGTGCTGTGCTGACGGCACCACCCGCAGGCTGGCCGATGTCAGCGGGGCGATCACCAGACCCAACCCGATTCCGGCAATTGCCAGATCGGTATCCATCGCGGGCAGCGACAGTCCAAAGATGTTGTGGCGGACGTTCAATAGGTCAACTGACCACTTCGAGATGAACCAGTAGCCACCGGCGGCGATCAACAGGCCCGCGAAGGCCACTGCCCGGTCGCCGATTCTCGTTGCGATCACGCCGCCCACGAGCGCGCCGATCGGCAGCGCTGCCAGGAACCACAGCAGCATCATGGCGGCGTGCTCCTGGTCCTTGCCGAGCACGCCCTGGGCGAACAGTTCGACGTCGACAAGGGTCACCATCAGGGCCGCACCGGCGCACAACGACGAGCCGAGTGCGGACAGGAACGGCCGGAAGTGCACCCCGGTGGGTTCGATCAGCTTGGTGCGGGAGAACCGTTCCCACACAAAGAAAATCACTGCGAAGACGACGGCCGCAACAATCAGTGGCGGGCCGTAGCTGGGCAGCGCGTGCTTGCCGTCGGGATTGGCGTTGTACAGACCGATGACCGCCAAACCCAGAGTGATGGCCAGCAACAGCCCGCCGATGATGTCGATCTTTTCCGGTTCGCCGCTGCGGTCCTTGGACGGCAGGCTGAAGTGGATCATCACCATCGCGGCCAGTGCCAACGGCACGTTGATCCAGAACACGTCCTGCCAGCGACTGGTCAGCCAGACGATGAAGATTCCGTAGAGCGGGCCGAGCACGCTGCCCAGTTCCTGTGCGGCACCGATGCCCCCGAGGACGCCCGCGCGGTTGCGCTGGGCCCACAGGTCAGCGCCCAGCGCCAGCGTCACCGGCAACAGCGCGCCGCTGGCCACGCCTTGGATGGTGCGGCCAACCACCAGCACATCCAGGTTGGTGGACAGCGCGGTGATCACCGACCCGATCAGGAAGGTGGCCAGGCTGACTTGCAGAA
The DNA here is from genome assembly GCA_035472875.1 of Mycobacterium sp. Classification (GTDB taxonomy): domain Bacteria; phylum Actinomycetota; class Actinomycetes; order Mycobacteriales; family Mycobacteriaceae; genus Mycobacterium. The sequence goes on along the minus strand of DATIOT010000242.1, from coordinate 476 downwards.
GCAGCTTGCGGCCGAACCGGTCGGATGCCCGGCCCAGCAGTGGCATCGCCGCGATGTAGCCCAGCAGATACCAGGTGATGATCGGGGTGATGCGCTGCAGATGGTTGACCGGAATGCCAATGGTGCTGATGATGTCGCGCATGATGGTGACCACGACGTAGGTGTCGAGTGCACCGAGGAGTACGGCCAGGCTGCCGGCGCCGATCGCGACGCCGCGCCCCGCGTGCCGGGGCGCCGTCACGGGGCGACAGGGGGCTTGGTGACCTGCACCGGCGCGTTCCAGTTCGACAGCGTCATCTGGACCGAGTTGCCCGGGGTCTGCTCCAGCTGGATCTGGGCCAACTGGTGGTCACCGTTTTCCTCGATCCACGCGGTCGTGTTAGCCGGTTGCGTCGCTTTCATCTGCGGGGCAAGGCCATTCACCGCGTCCGCCGAAGTGGTTCCGGTGATCTTGATGGTGCTCTGCCCGTTGATCG
>DATIOT010000241.1:0-17987 GCA_035472875.1 Mycobacterium sp. | reverse complement strand
CTTGAAGTTGATCCACGTCTCGATCAGGTCGGGCGTGAACACGCCGCCCTCGGTGAGGTATTCGTGGTCTTCTTCCAGACGGTCGATCACAGCGGACAGCTGGGTCGGCGTCTGCGGGATGTTCGCGGCCTCTTCCGGTGGCAGTTCGTAAAGGTCCTTGTCGACCGGCGCCTGCGGCTCGATCTTGTTCTTGATACCGTCCAGGCCCGCCATCAGCATGGCTGAGAACGCCAGATACGGGTTGCCCGACGAGTCGGGGCTCCGGAACTCCAGCCGCTTGGCCTTCGGGTTGGCACCGGTAATCGGGATGCGCACGCACGCCGACCGGTTGCGCTGGCTGTAGACCAGGTTGATCGGGGCCTCGTAGCCGGGAACCAGCCGCTTGTACGAGTTGACCGTCGGGTTGGTGAAGGCCAGTAGCGACGGCGCGTGGTGCAACAGGCCGCCGATGTAGTGGCGGGCCGTATCCGACAGACCGGCATATCCCGTCTCGTCGTACATCAGCGGGCTGCCGTCCTTCCACAACGACTGATGGCAGTGCATACCGGAGCCGTTGTCGCCGAACAGCGGCTTGGGCATGAAGGTCACGGTCTTGCCGTTCTGCCATGCGGTGTTTTTGACGATGTACTTGTACAGCTGCAAATCGTCCGCGGCGTGCAGCAGCGAGTTGAATTGGTAGTTGATCTCGGCCTGCCCGCCGCTACCCACCTCATGGTGGCCCTTCTCCAGAATGAAGCCGGCGTTGATCAAGTTGGTCAGCATCCTGTCGCGCAGGTCGACGTACTGGTCGTTGGGGGCCACCGGGAAATATCCACCTTTGTGGCGGACCTTGTAGCCGCGGTTGGGGCTGCCGTCAGCCTCAGTCGCGTTGCCGGTGTTCCACCACCCCGATATCGCGTCCACCTCGTAGAACGACCCGTTGGCGCGCGAGTCGAAGGCCACCGAGTCAAAGATGTAGAACTCGGCCTCGGCGCCGAAGTACGCGGTGTCGGCAATGCCGGTACTGGCCAGGTAGGTCTCGGCCTTGCGGGCGATATTGCGCGGGTCGCGCGAGTACGGCTCGAGGGTGAATGGGTCATGCACAAAGAAGTTGAGGTTGAGCGTCTTGGCCTCGCGGAACGGGTCGATACACGCGGTGTCCGGATCGGGAAGGAGCACCATGTCGGACTCGTGGATGGCCTGGAACCCACGAATCGACGAGCCGTCAAAGGCCACACCGGTCTCGAACAGGCTCTCGTCGAATGCCGAAGCCGGAATTGTGAAGTGCTGCATGACGCCGGGGAGGTCGCAGAACCGGACGTCGACGTACTGGACTTCCTCGTCCTTGGCTAGCTTCAAGACGTCGTCGGGCGTCATATCTGTCACTGATGTGCTCCTTTACTGGTAATCCGCGGCCTGACGCTATGGAGATGATGTTGCCCGATCGTCAACCCCGTGTTGCACGGGGGTTACGTGACCATGCGTCCTGCAACAGAGAGCCGAGCGCCGGGCTGGTTCTATTGTGGGCCCCATGGATCGCAAGATCGTAACTGGTCCTGCGCACACGCGCAGCGTCGTGTCCTCGGCTGCGGTTGGCGGCGGCCGATGACAGCGGGGTCGCCCGGGTCGCGCCCCGCATATCCCGGCGAGACACTCGGGTTGCCGGAGAGCGGGCCGGGGTCACTGGCGCCGATGGGGCGCCGGGTGGTGGCGATACTCATCGACTGGCTGATCTCCTACGGCCTGGCGGCCCTGGCGCTGGGATTCGGCGCCATCTCCAAGGAGATGTTGGCGACCTCGGTGTTGGTCGTTTGGTTTGTGCTTGGCGTGGTGGCGGTGCGGCTGTTTGGTTTCACACCAGGCCAATTGGTGCTGGGTCTGGGCGTGGTGGCACTGGACGGACGCCTGGGGATTGGCCGGCTGGTGGTGCGGGGGCTGCTCGTCGGATTGGTCATCCCGCCGTTGTTCACCGACTGGGACGGGCGGGGGTTACAGGATCGGGTGACCGGAACGGCGGTGGTGCGGCGCTGAGCGCTTGGCAGTGCACTACTTGCGGCGCACGGTGCGCTGCACACTGCGCATCTTGCCGGCGTTCGGCAGCGGTCCCTTTGGCATGACGCCGGCACCGGCCCGCGATCCCAGCGCGGCCAACCGCGACTCTAGGCTGTCCATTTGTTTTGCGGTGATGTTGGCCGGAAGACGGGTGAGGTAACGCTCCAGCTTGCCTAGCGGAACCTCTTCCTCGCCGTTGCCGATGACGATGTCGTAGATCGGCACTTCGCCGACCAGCCGAGCGGTGCGCTTTTTCTCCTGGGCCAGCAGCGGTTTGACCCGGGCCGCCGATCCTTCCCCAACCAAGATGACGCCGGGCCGGCCGAGTACCCGGTGCACCGCGTCGAAGTGGCCGGTCGCGGCAACACCGGGGGTCACCCGCCACTTGCCGCGCAAGTTGTCTAGCACCCACGCAGCGGCGCCGGTTTGACCTTCGGCTTTGCGGTAAATCGATCGCTGGGCGCGGCGGCTGAAGATGATGAACGTGACCAAACCGCCCAGCAGCACGCCGAGCGGGATCAAGGTGATCATGGTGAACCCGCCGAGCAGCACACCCGCCGCCACCGAGGCGCCCACGATCAGCACAAACGCACCGATCATGTACGGCAGCAGGCGCTTGTCCTCCTTGCGCTGAATATTGAACGCCTGCCACAACTGGGCGCGGCGCTCCCGCGCGGCCGCTTTGCGGTCGGCCTGTGCTTGCGCTCTGGCGGCCTTGTTCTCAGCGGCGGTGCGGGGTTTAGCCATAGTCACCAAGGATACTTAGTTGCGGAGTTGACTACGGTGCCGAGGCACCCGAGGCCCGGGTGCGTACCGCCTGCTGGTAGAGCCGGCCCGCCCGGTACGACGACCGCACCAGCGGCCCGGCCAGCACGCCGGAGAATCCCAGCCCTTCGGCATGCTGCGCGAACTCGACGAACTCCTCGGGCCGCACCCAGCGTTCGACCGGGTGGTGGCGCGTCGACGGACGCAGATATTGGGTGATGGTGACGATGTCGCAGCCGGCATCACGCAGGTCGGCCAGGGCGGTGCGCACCTCGTCGGGGGTTTCGCCCAGGCCGAGGATGAGGTTGCTCTTGGTGACCAGGCCGAAGTCGCGCGCCGCGGTGAGCACGCCAAGGCTGCGCAGGTAGGTGAACGCAGGCCGAATCCGTTTGAAGATGCGGGGCACGGTTTCGACGTTGTGCGCCAACACTTCTGGACGGGATTCGAAGACCTCGTCCAGCCGGGAGGGCTCGCCGTTGAAGTCGGGGATCAACAGTTCAACGCCGGTCGACGGGTTGAGCTCTTTGATGGAGCGCACCGTTGTCGCGTACAGCCAGGCCCCGCCGTCGGGCAGATCATCGCGCGCGACACCGGTGACCGTGGCATAGCGCAGCCCCATGATTCGCACGCTCTCGGCCACCCGCCGGGGCTCGTCGCGGTCCAGCGGAGCCGGCTTTCCGGTGTCGATCTGGCAGAAGTCACAACGGCGGGTGCACTGGTCACCGCCGATCAGGAAGGTGGCTTCCCGGTCCTCCCAGCATTCGAAGATATTGGGGCAGCCGGCCTCTTCGCAGACCGTGTGCAGGCCTTCGCGCCGGACCAGGCTCTTCAGCTCGGTGTACTCCGGTCCCATCCGGACCCGGGTCTTGATCCACGGCGGCTTGCGCTCGATCGGGGTCTGCGCATTGCGCACTTCCAGGCGCAGCAACCTGCGGCCTTCGGGCGCGATGCTCACTATGTCGATGCTACGCGGGCAGGGGTGGGTTGCCAGGTAAGGGCGAGGCGGCCGTCCAAGGCGTGGCAGATAGCGTCGGCGACCGGGGCGCGGACATCGTCGACAGCAACCGTGCGCCCGAGTTCGGCGGACAACGACGTCACGGCGGCGTCGCTGATGCCGCACGGCACGATGGCCCGGAACGCGTCCAGATCACAATTGCAGTTGAGCGCAAACCCGTGCAGTGTGGTCGCACGCGACACCCGGACGCCGATAGCGGCGACCTTGCGCGCCGGCTGACCGGCGCCGGCGGGCACCCACACCCCGGACCGGCCCTCGACCCGGACTGTGTCCAGGCCCAGATTGCCGCACACCATGATCAGCGATTCCTCAAGGCGCCGAACGTAGTTGACCACATCGAGCGGTTCAACCAACCCGATGATCGGGTAGCCGACCAACTGTCCCGGACCGTGCCAGGTGATCTTGCCGCCACGGTCGGTATCGACGACGGGAGTGCCGTCTATCGGTCTTTCGTGCGGCTCGGTGCGCCGTCCGGCGGCGTACACCGGCGGGTGCTCGAGTAGCAGCAGGGTGTCGGGACCGCCGGCGACCCGGGCATCGGCCAGGTCGCGCTGCAGCTGCCAGGCGGTGCGGTATTCGACCGTTCCCAGCTGGCGGACGTCGATCGCGGTTGGCCTCGACCGGATGGAATCCATCACGCTCGTGACGGTACTCGGCCTGGGTCCGCTCTGCGACGCCGCGGTCCCGGCAATCGGGTCTAGTCGTGGTCGCGGCGGGCGGTGGCGTAGTCGAGCGCCTCGCCAATGGTGTTGTGGTGGAAATGGAAACCTGCTCGCTCAAGCGCGGACGGGATCGCGCGCTGACCGATAAGCAGCCCCTCGTCGGCGAACTCGCCGAATGCGGTCCGCACTGCGAAACCGGGCAGCATCAGCGGCGTCGGACGGTTGACCGCGCGGCCGAATGCGGTGGTGAACTCGGCGTTGGTGACGGGTGCCGGTCCGGTCATGTTCACCGGGCCGGACAGCGATGGGTGTGAAATTGCGAACAGCAGCGCACGCACCTCGTCTTCGAGGCTGATCCACGACATGTATTGGCGGCCGCTACCCAGCCGGGCACCGAGGCCCGCCGAGAACAGTGGCCGCATCCGGCGCAGCGCACCACCGGCCCGGGCCAGCACCAGGCCGGTGCGGGCCAGCACAACCCGGGCACCGCCGTATTGGGCCGGTAGCGTGGCGGCTTCCCAGTCTTCGCACAGCTGGGCCAGGAAACCGGTTCCGGCTCGGCCGTTTTCATCGACCACGCGGTCTTTGGTGTTTCCGTAGTAGCCCACCGCGCTGGCGTTGATCAGCGTTTCGACGTCGGCGTCGGCGACCGCGTTAGCCAGCACCTCGGTGGGGGCGATGCGGCTGTCTCGCAAACTCTGTTTGAAGGCGCCCGACCACCGTCGCTGCCCGATGTTGACGCCGCACAGGTTGACGACAGCGTCGACTTCGGTCAATGCGTCGACGTCGAACTCGCCGCTTTCGGGATTCCAGTGCAATTCATCGGAATTGGCCGGTGTCCGGCGCACGATGCGCAGCACCGGGTGATCGGCAGCGCGCAGCGCCGCAGCCAAGGCCGAGCCGATCAGGCCGGACGAACCCGCTATCGCGATGACGGCCTTGGTCACGTTCTCACAGCCCTAGATCGGCCTCGAACGCTCCCTCTTCGAGCCGGTGTTTGATCGTGGTGAGGAAACGTCCGGCATCAGCCCCGTCGATCAGCCGATGGTCATAGGTCAGCGGGAGATAGCAAATCGAGCGGACCCCGATCGACTCGTTGCCGCTTTCATCGACGACCACCCGCGGCCGTTTGACGATGGCCCCGGTACCCAACATGGCGGCCTGCGGTGGAACCAGGATCGGCGTGTCGAACAATGCGCCCTGGCTGCCGATGTTGGTGATGGTGAAAGTGCCACCGGACAACTCGTCGGGTTTGAGATTCCCCGACCGGGCGCGGGCGGCGATATCGGCAATCGCCCTGGCCAGCCCCGCCAGCGACAAGTCGCCGGCATTGTGGATGACGGGGGAGAGCAGGCCCTGGTCGGTGTCGACGGCGAAGCCGAGGTGCTCGGCGTCGTAGTAGGTGATCTCCTTCGTGTCCTCGTTGTAGCTGGCGTTGATATTGGGGTGAATCTTGAGGGCGTCGATCACCGCCTTGGCGATGAACGGCAGGAAGGTCAAGTTCACCCCCTCGCGCTCGGCGAACGCGGCCTTGGCTCTGGCCCGCAACCCGACGATCCTGGTCATGTCGACTTCGTGGGTCTGGGTGAGTTGGGCCGTGGCCTGCAGAGATTCGCGGGTCTTGCTGGCGGTGAGCTGGCGGATCCGGCTCGCTTTTTGCGTGGTGCCCCGCAGGTGCGCCAGCGCGGGTGGCGGAGTGGGCGCGGCTGGGGCCGGCGCGGCGGAGGGGGCTTGTGCAGCCGGCGCGGGTGCCTTCTTGGCCTCTTCCTTCTGCTGGGCGTCCGCCAGTACGTCCTGCTTGCGGATGCGGCCGCCTATCCCGGTGCCCTTGACCTCCGCGAGATCAATGTTGCTCTCGCTGGCCAGTTTCCGCACCAGCGGGGTCACGTACGGCGCGCCCTCGGCTCCGGACTCGGCCGCCGCCGGCTGGGGCTGCGCGGGTTCGGGTTTTGGTTCGGGCTTGGGTTCCGGCGCGGGCGCCGGTTTGGCGGCCGGCTCGGGCCTTGAAACTGGCCGAGCCTCGGGTTTCGGTTCGGGCGTGGGTTCCGGTTTTGGCTCGGGCGTGGGAGCCGGGGCAGGCTTGGGAGCAGACGGAGCACCGGCTTCGGGACCGACGCCAATCCGTGCCAACTCCCCGCCGACCGGAACCGTGGCATCCTCGTCGGCGGTGATGCTGACCAGGACGCCGGCGACCGGCGACGGGATCTCGGTGTCAACTTTGTCGGTCGACACTTCCACCAGCGCTTCGTCCACCTGGACGGAATCGCCGACCTTTTTGAGCCAGCGGGTCACGGTGCCTTCGGTCACCGACTCGCCCAGCTCAGGCATCAGCACAGGCGTCGCCTCGCCGTTACCGGAGCGCCCTACTGAAGCAGGCTGGGCAGGCGCCGCGGGTTCTGGTTCGGGTTCGGGCTGGGCCTCAGGTTGGGCCTCCGGCTCCGGTTTCGCCTGCGCCTCCGGTTCCGGCTGGCTTGGAGCCGCGGCCTGAGCTTCCGCTTGGGCCTCCGAACCCTCTGAGGCGTCGCCAATGACGGCCAGGTCGCCGCCAACCTCGACCGTGTCGTCCTCTTGGGCGATGATCTTGGTCAGCACACCCGCGGCCGGTGATGGGATTTCCGTGTCGACCTTGTCAGTCGACACCTCGACGAGAGGCTCGTCGAGTTCGACCGTATCGCCTTCCTGCTTGAGCCAGCGGGTGACCGTCCCCTCGGTGACGCTCTCACCGAGTGCCGGCATCTGGACGGAGAAGGCCATCTCTTTTGACTCCTCGATCGCTCGTGGTCGGCGCAGGTCGACATCTGGCTTACCACACCGATGTGTACCGGGTATCGAACCCGGCTAGATGTCAAAACTATCCTGTCATTGCCCGTGCATCGGCACACATCCAGGGCAGACCGTGCTCGGATGCCGGGCCAGCCCCAACGCGCTTGCTACGGTGTGGCGACTGGAAATCAGAGCAATCGCGGGTGGCGGAGGTCCGATGCCGGCATTACAACAGGTACCCCAGCAGTTCGTCGACAGCGCGGACGGCGTGCGTATCGCGGTCTACGAAGAGGGCAACCGCGAGGGCCCGACCGTTGTGCTGGTGCATGGCTTTCCCGACTCGCACGTGCTGTGGGACGGCGTTGTCCCACTGCTGGCCGATCGGTTCCGGATCATCCGCTACGACAACCGCGGTGTCGGCCAGTCGTCGGTGCCCAAGCCGGTTTCGGCGTACACCATGGCCCGCTTTGCCGATGACTTCGCCGCGGTGACCGGCGAGCTGAGCCCTGGCGGGCCGGTGCACGTGCTGGGCCACGACTGGGGTTCGGTCGGTGTATGGGAGTACTTGACCCGGCCCGGGGCCAGCGACCGGGTCGCCTCGTTTACCTCGGTCTCCGGCCCGAGTCAGGACCAACTGGTCGACTACATCTTCAGCGGCCTGCGCCGGCCGTGGCGCCCGCGAAGGTTTCTGCGGTCGATCAGTCAGGCGCTGAGATTTACCTACATGGCGCTGTTCTCGATCCCTGTGCTGGCGCCGCTGTTCCTGAGGCTGACGCTGTCGATACCGGCGCTGCGGCGCAACTCCGTCGACAACATCCCCGACGACCAGATTCACCACTCCGACCACCTGGCCAGGGATGCGGCCCGCTCGGTAAAAACCTACCCCGCCAACTACTTTCGTTCGTTCTCCAGGCGCGACCGGGGCATCCGTATCGTCGACGTGCCAGTGCAGCTCATCGTCAACACCCAAGACAAATACGTGCGGCCGTACGGATACGACGAGACCGCGCGCTGGGTGCCGCGGTTGTGGCGCCGCGACATCAGAGCCGGTCACTTCTCGCCGATGTCGCATCCACAGGTGATGGCGGCCGCCGTTAATGTCTTCGCCGACCTGGCCGAAGGCAAACAGCCAAGCCGCGCGTTTCTGCGTGCACAGGCCGGGCGTCCCCGCGAGTACTTCGGCGACACCCTCGTGTCGGTCACCGGTGCAGGCAGCGGAATCGGCCGTGAGACCGCGTTCGCCTTTGCGCGAGAGGGGGCCGAGGTGGTTGTCAGCGATATCGACGAGGCCGCCGTCAAGGAAACTGCGGCGCAGATCGCCTCGTGGGGCGGTGTCGCCCACGCCTACGTGCTGGACGTGTCGGACGTCGACGCGGTCGAGGCATTCGCCGAGCGGGTCAGCGCCGAACACGGCGTTCCCGACATCGTGGTCAACAACGCCGGCATCGGGCAGGCGGGGCGCTTCCTGGACACCCCGGCCGAGCAGTTCGACCGCGTGCTGGACGTCAACCTCGGCGGCGTGGTGAACGGCTGCCGGTCATTCGGGCGCCGCCTGGTGGAGCGCGGCGCCGGCGGGCACATCGTCAATGTGTCGTCGATGGCCGCCTACGCCCCGCTGCAGTCGCTGAGCGCCTACTGCACCTCCAAGGCCGCGTCCTACATGTTCTCCGATTGCCTGCGCGCCGAACTCGACGCCGCCGGAGTCGGGCTGACCACGATCTGCCCCGGTGTCATCAACACCAACATCATCCAAACCACCCGCTTCGACGCGCCGGTGGGAAAACAAGAGGAGCAGGTAGACGGCCGGCGCGGACAGCTGGAAAAGATGTTCGGGCTACGCCGCTATGGACCGGACAAGGTGGCCAGGGCGATTTTGTCGTCGGTGAAGAAGAACAAACCGATCCGCCCGGTGGCGCCCGAAGCCTATGCGCTCTACGGCCTTTCCCGCCTGCTGCCGCAGGCGCTGCGCAGTACCGCGCGGATGCGGGTGATCTAGCCCCCCGGGTTCAGGGGCCCGTCGCTGCTCCTTCACTGCGCCGCACCAGCAGTGCGCCCCCGATCCCGAGAACACCGATAACCGCCAGCGGGATGGTCCACATTTGCCGACCGTGCACGGCCGAGTTGCACTGAGCCACAAAGTCGGTGTGCGGGAGGACCTGATTGAGGATCGGGATGCTGGCCCCGCTCTTGTCATTGGCGTTTCTCGCCGCGGAAGAATCTGGGGCAATTGCGTTTCCGCATGAAATGGAATTGCCGTTGCCGTCTGATACCGACACCGGCACCAGCAGCCCAATCACACCGGCCAGCAAAAGCACGGCGCCCACCGCCATAATCAACCGTCGCGCAGTCACAGTTTGCCTCCTGTCGAATACCGACCCGTGGGAGGTTATCCGCTGATTCGCCCGGCTAAACCCTTCGGCCGACAGCGAACGGCACGCCAGCGTGGCGTTCCTGTACCAGCGCCACGCCAGCGTGTCCCCTGCAAGCGGGCGGTGCCCCCAGCTCGGCGGCTAGCCGTTTTCGACTATGTCGGTCAGCACCGCGAACATGGTGCGGGTCGGCACACCGGTGGCGCCCTTGGGCGTGTACCCCCACGGGCTACCGGTGTTGTAAGCCGGGCCGGCCACGTCAATGTGCGCCCAATTCACCCCGTCTGCGACGAACTCGCGGAGGAATACCCCGGCCACCAACATGCCGGCGAAGCGCTGCCCACTGACATTGGCAAGGTCGGCCACGGTGGACTTCAAGTCATCTTTGAGCTCCTCGGGCAGCGGCATCGGCCAGCCGTTCTCGCCCACCCGCTGCGAGATCGCGGCGACCCGGTCGCGGAACTCGTCACTGCCCATCACCCCGGGTATGCGCGATCCCAGAGCCACCGTCTGCGCGCCGGTCAACGTGGACGTCTCGATCAAGTAGTCCGGGTTGTCCTCGCACGCCCGCACGATGGCGTCGGCCAGGATGAGCCGGCCCTCCGCGTCGGTGTTGAGCACCTCGACCGTGGTTCCGCCGTACTGCGTCAGCACGTCGCCCGGACGCTGCGCCGTCGCCGACGGCATGTTCTCGGCCATCGGCACCGTGGCGATCACGTCGATCGGCAGCTGCAGCTGCGCGGCCAGTGTGACGGTCGCGATGACCGCGGCGGCCCCGCCCATATCCGAGGTCATGTAGTGCATCGACGCCGCCGGCTTGATCGAGATGCCCCCGGTATCGAAAGTGACGCCCTTACCTACTAGCGCCACTCGCTTTGCCTGCTTGCCCTTCTTGGTTTTGGCCAGCCGCGAACCCCGGTGGATCAGTCGCACCAGCCGCGGCGGCCGTGACGAGCCTTGGCCGACGCCGATCACTCCGCCATAGCCGGCCTTCTGCAGCGCCTTGTCGTCGAGCACCTCCACTTCAAGGCCGACGGATTCGCCCAAAGCCTTTGCACGCTTTGCGAATTCGGCGGGAAACAGGTGGCTCGGGGGAGTGTTGACCAAGTCGCGGGCCGTGGCGACCGCGGTCGCGACGGCCGCACCGTGCGCGCTCTGCTTCTTGGCGTCTTTCGCCCCATCTGAGGCCAGCACCGTAATCTTGTGCAGCCCATCGTCTTTCGGTGCCGTCTTGTCGCTGCGGAAGGCGTTGAACCGGTAGCTGCCCAGGATCAGCCCCTCAACCGCGGCCGAGCAGACGTCGGCACCGGATTCACCGGGCAGCTCTGTCAGCGTCGTGATCGCCGCCTCGGCGCCGCCAAGCGATCGGGCGGCCACGCCGGCGGCGCGACGGATCGTGTCTGCCGGCCACTTCGACCGCGGTTTGCCCAGGCCGATCGTCAGCACGCTGCCCACCGGCAGCGACGGCACCACTAGCCGGTGGACCTGTTCACTGCCGCCGGTGGCCTCCAGCGCCCGCAGGCCGGCCTCGATTTCGGCGACCGCATCGGCGGGCAGGAACGGGTCGGCTGCGGCAACGGCCGCGCCTGGTCGGTCGTCGTCACCAGTCGAGACGACCGGCACGATTAATACCGAAGAACCCGCACCACGCTTCGGCAGCGATGTGGCGACGTTGACGGAGGGGGATCGGTAACCCGGTTCGGTGGTGGTCACGGGCATTCACCCTAGCCACCAGGGCTGGAGCCTAGATCGGCAGCGTCCCCTGTGTGCAGATCGAAGGCGGTCACCGGGGCGTCAAAACCCTTGAGCGTCAACGGGCCCTGTGCAACCGCGGGCCAGTCCGGCAACTCGTCATGCAGCTCAGATGTGGCCAGGATCTGTCGCGGCGCCGCCGCAGCCACAAGTCGGGCGGCCAAGTTGACCGGGTTGCCGAAGTAGTCCCCGTTGATGGCCAGGACCGTGCCGTAAGCGAGACCGGCGCGGACCTGCAAACCTTCCTCGCGCGCCTTCGGGTGGTCGACGAGATCAACCGCCACCTGCGCCAGCCGCGCGGGCGTCGCGCTCACCCACATCACCTCGTCGCCGATGAACTTCACCACCCGGCCGCCGTCGGCATGGACCACATCGGAGACGGAGCCGGCGAACTGGTTGAGCAGCTCGGACAACTCCGCGGGCGTCAGCGCCTGGGTCAGCACCGTGAAGCCGGATAGATCCGCAAAGCCAACGCCGCAAACCACCGCCGCCGACGTGTCGCGAAGGACACCCTCGAAGTGCGTTCGGGCGCTGATCAGATGGTGGCGGTGGACGGTGTCGATCAGCGTCCCGAGGCGGGGTACGAACTCGGCGACGGCACGGTAGGTCTGCGCGGTGGCGAGCTCGTCGCGAGTGTGGGTCATCTGGATGTCCGGCATCCCGCCGCGGATCATTGTCGACTCGGCCTCCGCGAGCCGGGCCATGGCAGCGCCGAGTACTCGCAGCAGTCCGTAGGCGCCGGCCTCGCCCACCGCCGTCTTGAGCGCGAGCCAGGTTGCCAGGGCGTCGACGTCGGCCTGGCTCAGCGCAGGAATATCGGGACCGGCGACGGTCAAGCCGAGCAAAGTCCACGCCCGCGCGACATCATCGGCTGATATCCCCAGCTTCTCGGCCGCGGTCGCCAAGGTGTAGATCGGCGGCCCCGACCACGACAGGACATCACCGGCAAGCCCGAACAGCCGGCCGCGACGTTCGGCTTGAACCATTTCGTCGACCGTGAAGCCAAGCTCGTCCAAGTACTTGATCAGGTCGGCCCGGTCGCGCGGATCGGCGATCCCGGCCGCCTCAAGCGCTTCGAAGTCCAAGGAATCGGACACCCACCCGAGTCTGCCAGCATTGGTGCTGGATTAGGGTGGGACGCCGTGGGCGATGCGCCAGAGCTGCTACGGGGACCGCTGGAAGACCGCCATCGCGAGTTGGGAGCCAATTTCGCCGAGTTCAGCGGCTGGCTGATGCCCGTTTCGTATGCCGGCACCGTTAGTGAACACAACGCCACCCGCAACGCCGTCGGCCTGTTCGACGTCAGCCACCTTGGCAAGGCGTTGGTCCGCGGGCCGGGTGCCGCGCAGTTCGTCAACTCCGCGCTCACCAACGACCTGGGCCGCATTGCGCCGGGCAAGGCGCAATACACGTTGTGCTGTACCGAATCCGGCGGTGTCGTCGACGACCTGATCGCCTACTACGTGGACGACGACGAGATCTTTCTGGTGCCCAACGCCGCCAACACCGCCGCGGTGGTCGAGGCGTTGCAGGCGGCCGCACCGGCCGGCGTGACGATCACCAACAAGCATCGCTCCTACGCGGTGCTGGCGGTGCAGGGGCCCCGATCGGCGGACGTGCTCGGCGAGCTCGGCTTGCCGGCCGGCATGGATTACATGGGCTACGCCGATGCGTCGTTCTCGGGGGTTCCGGTGCGGGTCTGCCGCACCGGGTACACGGGCGAGCACGGCTACGAACTGCTACCGGCCTGGGAGTCCGCGGGCGTGGTGTTCGACGCGCTGGTTGCAGCGGTCATTGCCGCCGGCGGCGAGCCCGCCGGCCTGGGCGCCCGCGACACGCTTCGCACCGAGATGGGTTACCCGCTGCACGGACACGAACTTTCGCTCGACATCTCGCCGCTGCAGGCCCGGTGCGGCTGGGCGATCGGCTGGAAGAAGGACGCGTTCTTCGGCCGCGATGCGCTGCTCGCCGAGAAATCCGCGGGCCCGCGACGGCTGTTGCGGGGCTTGCGAATGGTCGGCCGCGGTGTATTGCGTCCCGGGCTGACGGTGCTCGCCGGGGACAAACCGGTCGGGGTCACCACGTCGGGAACGTTCTCTCCGACATTGCAGGTCGGCATCGCGCTCGCGTTGATCGATACCGACGCGGGAGTGGAAGACCGCCAGCAAATCACCGTCGACGTGCGCGGGCGCGCTGCGGAGTGCGAAGTGGTGCGTCCGCCGTTCGTCGCCGTGAAAACTCGTTAGCCGCCACCGCTTCACGTGGCAAAAACCCGTTCGCGCCTAGATATACAATCGGCGCCATGACCAGCGGCTCGCTCGAGTTCACGGTTTCGCGCGCGGCTAACCCGGCCACCGACGCCCAACGTGAATCGATCCTGGCCGACCCGGGCTTCGGCAAATACTTCACCGATCACATGGTGTCGATCGACTACGCCGAGGGCCAAGGTTGGCACAACGCGCGGGTCATCCCGTACGGCCCGATTCAGCTGGATCCATCGGCGCTAGTGCTGCACTACGCGCAAGAAGTGTTCGAAGGGCTCAAGGCCTATCGTTGGGCGGACGGCTCGATCGTGTCGTTTCGCGCCGACGCCAACGCCGCCAGAATGCGCTCGTCGGCCCGGCGGCTCGCGATTCCCGAGCTGTCCGACGAGATCTTCATCGAATCCCTGTGCCAGCTCGTTGCCGTCGACAACGCATGGGTGCCCGGGGCCGGCGGCGAAGAGGCGTTGTATCTGCGGCCGTTCGTCTTCGCCACCGAGTCGGGGCTGGGGGTACGGCCGGCCAAGCAGTACCGGTACCTGTTGATCGCTTCGCCGGCCGGCGCGTATTTCAGCGCGTATTCCAATTCCAAAGGCGGCATCAACCCGGTCAAGGTGTGGGTGTCGACGGAATATGTGCGTGCCTGCCCGGGCGGCACCGGTGCGGCCAAGTTCGGCGGCAACTACGCGGCGTCGCTAGTGGCTCAGGCCCAAGCCGCCGAAAACGGTTGCGACCAAGTGGTATGGCTGGACGCCGTGGCGCGTCGGTTCGTCGAAGAAATGGGCGGGATGAACCTCTTCTTCGTGTTCGGCAGCGGCGGGTCGGCGCGACTGGTCACCCCGGAGTTATCCGGCTCGCTGTTGCCCGGGATTACGCGGGATTCGTTGCTGCAATTGGCCATTGATGCCGGATTCGCCGTCGAGGAACGCAAGATCGACATTGACGAGTGGCAAAAGAAGGCCGCTGCCGGGGAGATCACCGAGGTGTTCGCCTGCGGCACCGCCGCGGTCATCACCCCGGTCTCGCAGGTGAAGTACGGCGATACCGAGTTCACCATCGCCGACGGTCAACCTGGTGAAGTGACGATGGCACTGCGCGACACCTTGACCGGGATCCAGCGGGGCACCTTCGCCGATACCCACGGCTGGATGTCCCGGCTGGGCTAAGTGCCCTCCGCGAGCAGACGCGGAATCGCACCCCGCTGCGCCGCTTCGTGCGACTCTGTGTCTGCTCGCGCGCTAAAACG
This sequence comes from Mycobacterium sp., assembly GCA_035472875.1. Taxonomy (GTDB): domain Bacteria; phylum Actinomycetota; class Actinomycetes; order Mycobacteriales; family Mycobacteriaceae; genus Mycobacterium. The sequence goes on along the minus strand of DATIOT010000241.1, from coordinate 3,123 downwards.
CCGCGAGCGCCACGGCGCTGACCGTCGTGGTCAGTTCGATCGCGGCGCCCAGCACATCACCGGTGATGCCGCCGAATCGGCGCACGCAGTGCGCCACCAGGGCCGCGCCGCAGCACACCGCCAGCAGCACCGCAACCGGCCCCTGCCACGGTCGCGGACCCGCCGCCAGGGAAGCGACAAGCAGCACTACGAGCCAGGCCGCCACTACCGGCGCGGGCTGCGTTCCGGCGACCCGCGCGCCCAGGGCGCTGCCGTCGGCGGCCGGCACCGATCGGCGACAGGCCAGCACCGCAGTGACCCGGCCGGCAACGACCGCCACTATGATCCCGGCAGCGCTGAGGGCCGAAAATGCCAACCCCTGCAACGTGATTACCAGCACGACAGCGGCCACACCGAACGGTCCGGTCGATCCATCCCGCATCACGGCCAGTGCACGCTGCGGTGGCCCGTAGCAGCCGAGCCCGTCTGCCGTATCGGCAACGCCGTCGATGTGCAGGCCGCGGGTGACAAGCAGCAGCGCCGCCACCCCGAGTAGTCCGGGCAGCGGGCTGGACGCGCCGAAGGCCAGTGCGCCGCCCCACGTGACAGCCGCGGCCAATGCCCCCAGCGCGGCGCCGACCACCGGCAGCGCGGTCATGGCGCCGCGCCCCATCGGGTCCTTCCCGGCACGCGGGACCGGCATCACCGTTCCGAACGCGAAAGCCGTTGCCAGCGAACGCATCACGATGCGGGAGGGGCGTCGTCAGACCGGGTGGAGACACCGGCTTCGGTTAACGTCGCCATCGACGACAGCGCGGCCACCGCGGCGCGGAGCACCGACAGCGCCGCCGTAGCGCCGGTTCCCTCGCCCAGACGCATGCGCAGGTCCAGAATCGGGTCCAGCTCGAGAGCCGCCAACGCCAGTCCATGACCTCGCTCGGTGGACCGGTGACCGGCTTGCCACCACTGTCGGGCGCCGGGTGCCAGGCGCTCGGCGACCAACGCAGCAGCGGTCACCGCCATTCCGTCGAGAAGCAGCGGGGTACGCCGCACCGCACCCTGTGCACAAAAGCCCGCCATCGCGGCCAGGTCCGCGCCGCCGCAGCAGCGAAGTAATCCGACCGGGTCGGGCAACACCAGCCGCGTGCGAAAAAGAGCATCGCGTACCGAAGCTGTCTTGCGTGCCCAGCCGGCATCGTCGATCCCGGTCCCGAATCCGACTACCGCAACCGGTTCGGCGTTCGTGAGCGCCGCCACCAGAACCGCTGCCGCAGTGGTGTTGCCGATTCCCATGTCGCCGGCGATCAGCAGGTCGGCGCCCGCGTCGACCTCCTCGTCGGCGATGCGCTGGCCGGCCGCGATCGCGCGGGCGGTCTCGTCGTCGGACAACGCGTCCTCGATGGCGATATCGCCGCTGCCGCGCCGCACTTTGTGGGCGCCGATCTGCTCCGACAGCGGGTCGGCGTCCACTGCCAGGTCCGCGACCCGCACCGTCGCGCCGGCGACACGGGCCAATGAGTTGATCGCCGCCCCGCCGGCGTCGATGTTGGCGACCATCTGGGCGGTCACTTCGGGCGGGTAGGCCGACACCCCGGACCGGGCGACACCGTGGTCACCGGCGAACACCACCACCCGGGCGCGCTCGAACTGGCGGGGCGGGCATTGCCCCTGGCATGACGCGACCCAGACCGACAGGTCCTCGAGTCGGCCCAGCGCGCCCCGCGGCTTGGTCAAGGTGTCCTGACGGGCGCGGGCGGCGGCCGCGGCGCCCACATCGGGCGGAGAGATTGGCGTGAATTGCATCACGTTCCGGACGGCTTGATCGGCACCGCCTGTCCGGCCACCACCAACACAACCTGATCGCACAACGCGGCGACGCGCTGGTTGAGGCTGCCCAGCTCGTCGGCGAACCGGCGGCCAGATACGGTAGCCGGCACTACGGTCAACCCGACTTCCGGGCTGACAAGAACCAGCGTGGATCCAAATGCACTGACCGCGGCCAGCATGTCGTCAATCACGTCTTGGAAGGGAGCCGCCACAGATTCGTCGTCCCATGCCTGGTGGCGGTCCAGCGTGCTGGTCAGCCACGCGCCGAGATCGTCGACGAGCGTCGGGGTGTCCGGTGACTGCAGCAATTGGGTTGTGATGTCGTCGGTTTCGACCGTTGACCAATGTGCGGGCCGACGGTCGCGGTGCTGCGCGACCCGGTGCGCCCAGTCCGTGTCGGCTTGTCCGGCCAGCCCGGAGGCCAGGTAACGGGCCGGCTGACCGGGTGCCAGTGACTTGGCGATGGCTTGCTCCGCCCACCGAGATTTGCCCGACCTGATCCCGCCGAGCACCAAGGTGCGCACTGGGGTCAGACGGCTTTCGGGCGACGTTCAGCCGACACTGCTGCCGCGCTCGACTTGAGGCTTTGGCGCTCGCATCCGGCGCATTTGGGAAGCCCGGCTGGCGGCGTAAAGGCCCAGCTTCCACCGGCTTTCGGTGTTGCTCGGGAACTTCGCGTCGACCAGCTTGTTGACTTTGCGGCCCAAAATGAGCCCGTCGACGCTCATGACGGCCATCAGAACCAGCATCGCGGGAGACACATAAAGCTGCAGCTGCGAAACACCGAACATGATGAACAGCAGCGCCAGCGTGGACGGCATGAACAATCCGAGCAGGTTGCGCCGGGAATCCACCACATCGCGCACATAACGGCGTACCGGGCCCTGATCGCGCGGCAGGAGGTAAGCCTCTTCGCCTGCCATCATGCGCTCTCGGCGATCCGTCATTCGGGCCCGGCTGGTAGCTCTTTCGGCCCTACGCTCCTCGCGGCTGAGTTTGGGGCCCGCCAGCGATTTGCGCCGGGCCCGCGCCTCAGCGCCAGTCATCGGTGCCGGTACGACCGGGCCCTTCCTCGCATTGCGTCTGGTGTCCCGCTTCGGCGTGGGCCGGCCCTTGGGGTCGGTCCTGCGCGAGCTACGAGGGGCTGTGCCCGTGGGACTGGTGACATCGGGTGCAGCCGGTGTCGCGGAACCCCCTTCAAGGTCCTCTTCATGGGTTTTCTTGCGGCCCAGCAGCTTCACAGTCGCCAGGTTACTTCGCGGGGCGTCCGCGCCGAAATGGCCCCGGACGACGTCGTGATTAGTCATGCTCCAGCAC
>DATIOT010000240.1:0-2562 GCA_035472875.1 Mycobacterium sp. | reverse complement strand
CCGTCCGACGGCACCCAGTCCCCAGTTGTGGTCAGCTTCACCGACTTTCATTCGGATTCGGAAACCGATTGGCAGCAGATCGCCGCATTGGGGATGACGCTGGCGGAAAGCTGGCCGGTGATGCGTGGCGCGGTCGGGCTTTGGCTGTGGGGCAAGCAGGTTGAGTTGCGCGGCGGATCGCTGTCGGTCTGGGACAGTTACGAGGATTTGCGCCGTTTCATCCGTTGGCCCGTTCACGTCGCAATCATGAAAAATTGGCGCGGCCGCATACGGGTGCGATCCGCCCGCTGGGATGACGAACGATTGGTTCCGTCGCAGGCATGGCAACGCGGCGAGGCCCACATTCGGGCGCCGCGCGAAATGGGAGAGAACTAGTCGTCGTGATCGTCGGAGAGCCTCGAATGAGATACTGCGAGGATGGCCCCAAACACGGTGTTAGACCGCGTCGAGGACGCGGTACGGCGCCGTGGCACCGACTTAGTCGAGTTGTCGCACGCGATCCACGCCGAACCGGAGTTGGCGTTCGCCGAGTACCGCAGTTGCGCCAAGGCGCAAGCGCTGGTTGCTGAGCGCGGTTTCGAGATCACCGCGGCAGCCGGTGGATTGGACACCGCTTTCCGTGCCGACTTCGGCAGCGGTCCGTTAGCCGTCGGCATCTGCGCCGAGTACGACGCGCTGCCCGAAATCGGTCACGCCTGCGGACACAACATCATCGCCGCATCGGCCGTGGGCGCCGCGCTGGCACTGGCCGACGTGGCTGACCAACTGGGCCTGACGGTTGCGCTGCTGGGCACACCGGCCGAGGAATTCGGCGGCGGAAAAGTGTTGCTGCTCAACGCCGGTGTGTTCGACGACCTGGCGGTGGCCGTGATGATGCATCCGGGGCCAATCGATATCGCGGCCGCCCGCTCGCTGACCCTCGCGGCGGTACGTGTGCAGTACCGCGGGCGCGAAGCGCATGCGTCGGCCACACCATACTTGGGTGTCAACGCTGCCGACGCGGCCACGGTGGCGCAGGTGGCCATCGGCCTGCTGCGTCAACAGCTGGCGCCCGGGCAGCAGGTGCACGGCATTCTCACCGAGGGCGGCCAGGTCGCCAATGTCATCCCGAGCCGGACCGAAATGCAGTACACGATGCGGGCGACCGAGGCCTGGTCACTTGCAGACGTGCAAGCCAAGGTGGGTGACTGCTTCTTGGCCGGCGCGGTGGCCACCGGCTGTGAGTACAGCGTCGAGCAGACCGAGCCGATGTACGACGCGCTCAAACCCGACCCGTGGCTGGCCGGTGCCGTTCGCGCCGAGATGACGCGGCTCGGGCGCACACCTGTCGATGAGGAACTCGAGGCGGCGCTTCCGTTGGGCAGCACCGACATGGGCAACGTGACGCAACGTCTGCCGGGAATCCATCCGATGGTCGCTGTCGATGCCGGCGGCGCGTCGTTGCACCAGCCCGAGTTCACCGCCGCAGCCGTGAGTGAAAGCGCCGACCGGGCGGTTGTCGACGGGGCAATCATGTTGGCGCGCAGTATCGTTCGTCTTGCCGAATCAGCCGATGAACGCGACCGGGTGCTGACGGCCCGTGACCAGCGGGCGGCGTCATGAGCCTCTCCGATATCACCGATTCGTGGCTGGCCGAGCACTCCGATGACTTGGTCGCCTGGCGGCGGCACTTCCACCGCTACCCGGAGTTGGGCCGCCAGGAATACGCCACCACACAGTTCGTCGCCGAACGGTTGGCGGACGCAGGGCTCAACCCGAAGGTGTTGCCCGGCGGGACGGGGCTGACCTGCGATTTCGGCCCCGAACACGAACCTCGGATCGCGCTGCGCGCCGACATGGACGCGTTGCCGATGGCCGAGCGGACCGGTGCCCCGTATGAATCGACCATGCCCAACGCGGCGCACGCCTGCGGCCACGACGCGCATACCGCGATCCTGCTGGGAACCGCGTTGGCGTTGGCGGGGGTGCCGGAACTGCCGATTGCGCTGCGGCTGATCTTCCAGCCCGCCGAGGAGCTGATGCCCGGCGGCGCCATCGACGCGATCGGCGCGGGCGCGCTGGCCGGGGTGAGCCGGATCTTCGCCTTGCACTGCGATCCCCGGCTGGAGGTCGGCAAGATCGCGGTGAAGACCGGGCCGATCACGTCGGCGGCGGACATGATCGAGATCAGTCTGACTTCGCCGGGCGGACACACCTCGCGGCCACATTTGACCGGCGACCTGGTCTACGGGCTGGGCACGCTGATCACCGGGCTGCCCGGTGTGCTGTCGCGTCGCATCGACCCCCGCAACAGCACCGTGATGGTGTGGGGCGCAGTCAATGCGGGCGTGGTCGCCAACGCGATCCCGCAGACCGGCGTGCTGGCCGGCACCATCCGCACCGCCAGCCGGGAAACCTGGCTAGACCTCGAAGCCATCGTGCGTCAGGCGGTGACCGCACTGCTGTCGCCGCTCGGAATCGAGCACACCCTGCAGTACAACCGCGGCGTCCCGCCAGTGGTCAACGAAGAGGTCTCGACGCGCATCGTCACCCACGCCATCGAGGCGATCGGCCCGGATGCGC
>DATIOT010000239.1:0-3363 GCA_035472875.1 Mycobacterium sp. | reverse complement strand
CTGGCGGCGGCCGTAGTCAGTGGCGGAACGGTGCGCATCACCGGCTGGCCGGCGACCAGCGTGCAACCCGCCGACAACATCCTGGACGTCTTCGCGAAGCTCAATGCCGTTGTCAACCAAACTGATTCATTCCTGGAAGTGCGAGGCTCGGCGGGTTACGACGGGTTCGACGTCGACCTGCGTGCCGTGGGTGAGCTGACGCCATCGGTGGCGGCGCTGGCTGCGTTGGCGTCCCCAGGATCGAAGTCCCGGCTCAGCGGCATCGCCCACCTCCGCGGCCACGAGACTGACCGGCTGGCCGCGCTGAGCACCGAGATCAACCGCCTGGGGGGCAACTGTACCGAAACGCCCGACGGTCTGATCATCACCGCGACGCCGCTACGGCCCGGCACGTGGCGCGCGTACGCCGATCATCGAATGGCGATGGCCGGCGCCATCGTCGGGCTGCGGGTAGCTGGAGTTCAGGTGGACGACATCGGCGCCACCACCAAGACGCTGCCGGAGTTCCCGCAGCTGTGGGCGCGCATGCTGGCCGACCTGGGGGCACCGCCCGCTTGCGGGGGAGGGTCCGGCGTTTGAGACCCGGCGACTACGACGAGTCCGACGTCAGGGTCCGCTCCGGCAGGAGTTCGCGACCCCGTACCAAGACCCGTCCCGAGCACACCGACGCCGAGTCCGCCATGGTGGTCAGCGTGGACCGCGGCCGCTGGGGGTGTGTGCTGGGCGGCCGCCCCGATCGCCGGGTCACGGCCATGCGGGCGCGCGAGCTCGGCCGCACCCCGATCGTGGTCGGCGACGACGTTGACATCGTCGGCGATCTGTCCGGGCGCCCCGACACCCTGGCCCGCATCGTGCGGCGGGGACCGCGGCGTACGGTGTTGCGGCGCACTGCCGATGACACCGACCCCACCGAACGAGTCGTGGTCGCCAACGCCGACCAACTGCTGATCGTGGTGGCGCTGGCGGACCCACCGCCACGCACCGGTCTCGTCGACCGGACGCTGATCGCCGCCTACGCCGGGGGGCTGACACCCATTCTTTGCCTGACCAAGACCGACCTCGCACCACCGGAACCGTTCGCCGAGCAGTTTGTGGACCTGGACCTGACGGTGGTCGTCGCCGGCGTCGATGATCCCCTGCTCGCGGTGGCGGACTTGCTCGCCGGCAAGATCACCGTGCTGCTCGGACACTCCGGGGTCGGCAAGTCGACGTTGGTGAATCGTCTTGTGCCCGAGGCTGATCGGGCTGTCGGCGAGGTTACCGAGATCGGCAGGGGACGGCACACCTCGACACAGTCGGTAGCGCTGCCCCTGGGAGATATGCTGCCCGGATCCGGCTGGGTGATCGACACCCCGGGAATCCGCTCGTTCGGGTTGGCCCACATCGAGCCCGACAACGTGCTGTTGGCTTTCTCGGACCTGGCTGAGGCGACCGAAGACTGCCCGCGTGGGTGCGGACACATGGGACCGCCGGCCGACCCCGAATGCGCGCTGGACACCCTCTCCGGGCCGGCCGTCCGCCGCGTTGCCGCCGCCCGGAGGCTGCTGGCTGCGCTCAGAGAGACTTGACCAGCCGCATGCCGAGCTCGTCGGGTGGCACCACGTGCCCCTCAGAGCAGCGAATTTCGACGTCCGCGTCAGCGCCACAACCTAGGTGAGTCAGTCGGAGGCGGTCGCGGCCAGGCAGATGGCGTCGTCCCCACTGAAACATCGCCCATATCACCGGCATGAAATCGATGCCGGCCTCGGTGAGTACGTACTCGTCACGGCTGCGCTGCCCGGGTTCTTGGTAGGGCCGCCGCCTCAGTAGGCCAAGGTCGACCAGTTCGGCCAGCCGCGCCGATGTGGCGGCCTTGGTGATGCCGACCCGACGGGCGAAGTCGTCGAACCGGGTGGTGCCGTAGTACGCCTCGCGCATGATGAGCATGGCGGATTTGGTGCCGAGTACGGACATGGTCTTCTCGATCGCGCACTCTCCAACCGACGACCATTTGTCGCGATCGCGCAGCGCGCCCTGCAGAAATGTCACGTAAATCACCTCCGATCTGGGTTGCATTTAGTATACCTAGATGTTTACCTGAGTACAGCTAGTAATACCTAGCTTAGGACTCAAGGAGGAGCCATGACCGGTCACCAAGGCCGCGACGCCGTCATTGTCGGAGCTGTCCGTACCCCGATAGGCAAGGGCAAGGCCAGCGGCGCGCTGCACGATGTGCTGCCCGCCGATCTGCTGGCGCACAGCCTGCGCGAGCTCGTGGCACGCGCAGGAGTGGACCCGGTGCAGATCGACGACGTCATCGCCGGTGCCGTCACCCAAGTCGGCGACCAGGCGGTCAACATCGCGCGCAATGCGTTGCTGGGCGCCGGGTTGCCCGAGACTGTCCCCGGCGTGACCATCGACCGCCAGTGCGGCAGCAGCCAGCAGGCGATCAGCTTCGCCGCACAGGGCGTGCTCGCCGGTGCTTACGACCTTGTCATCGCCGGTGGCGTCGAGTCGATGAGCCGGGTCGTGATGGGCAGTTCGGTACTGCCGGGCAGCAATCCGTTCGGCGAAGACATGACCCAGCGCTACCCCGATGGCCTGGTGCCACAGGGCATCAGCGCCGAGCTGATCGCCGCGAAGTGGGGCTTTTCGCGCACCCAACTAGACGAGTTCTCCGCGTCCAGCCATGAAAAAGCGGCCCGCGCGACCAAAGACGGGCTCTTCGACAACGAGCTGATCCCGATCGCCGGGCTGGAAACCGACGAGATCATCCGGCCCGCCACCACCGTGGAAACCTTGGCAACGCTGCAGCCGTCGTTCTACAGCGAAGCGATGAAAGAGCGCTTCCCGCAAATCAATTGGTCGATCACGGCCGGCAACTCCTCGCCCCTCTCGGACGGCAGCGCCGCGGTCTTGATCACCACGAGCGAGATTGCCAACAAGCTGGGCCTACGTCCGCTGGCCCGGATCCACACCACGACGGTGGTGGGCTCCGACCCGCTCTACATGCTGACCGGCATCATCCCGGCCACCGAGAAGGTGTTACACCGCGCCGGGCTGACACTGGCCGACATCGACCTGTTCGAGGTGAACGAGGCTTTCGCTCCCGTCGTTCTGGCTTGGGCCAAGGATGTAGATAGGGAGCAAACAGGCATCCTGTCGCGGACGAACGTGAACGGTGGTGCCATCGCGATCGGTCACCCGTTGGGCGCCAGCGGTGCTCGCATCATGACCACGCTGGTCAATGCGCTGGAGCAGCGCGGCGGCCGCTACGGGCTGCAGACGATGTGTGAGGGCGGCGGCATGGCCAACGCCACCATCATCGAACGCCTTACTTAGCAAGGAGCACAGAAATGACCGTAATCCGAGCAGCCGCAGTGC
>DATIOT010000238.1:0-5688 GCA_035472875.1 Mycobacterium sp. | reverse complement strand
TACCTGGTCACATTGCACCTCGCCGCCCTGTGGGTGATCTTCACCCTGCACGTCGGTCACGTCCCATCGCCGGACGCGGGTCAGCTCACCGCGATCAGCTATGTGCGCCAGGTCCTGCTGGTGCAGTTGTGGTTTGTGCCGTTCTTCGATGACTCCAGTTGGGATGGGCCGGCCTGGTCGATCAGTGCGGAGTGGCTGGCCTACCTGCTCTTCGGCCTACTCGTGCTGGTGATTTTGCGGATGAAGCAGGCGACGAGAGCGCGGGGCCTGATGATGCTGGCGTTCGCGGCATCGTTGCCGCCGGTGGTGATGTTGCTGGCCAGCGGCCACTTCTACACACCTTGGAGCTGGCTGCCGCGAATCGTGACGCAGTTCACCGCCGGCGCGCTGGCGTGTGCCGCCGTTCGTAGGTTGCGGCTGACCGATCGTGGTCGCCACGTCGCGGGGTACATCTCCCTGCTTCTGCTGGTTGCCATGGTGGGCGTCCTCTACTGGTTCGCCGCCCATCCCATAACCGGAGTGGTGGAGAACGACAACAGCGGGGTGGTCGACGTGCTGTTCGTTCCGCTGGTGATAACGCTGGCGATCGGCGTGGGCAGCCTGCCGAGGCTGCTGTCGACACGGTTGATGGTTTACGGCGGGCAGATCTCGTTTTGCCTGTACATGATGCATGAGCTGGTGCATACCGCCTGGGGATGGGCCGTGCAGGAATTCGAGCTCAAGCTGGAAGACTTTCCCTGGAAATGGAACGTCGTCGGCCTGTTCGGGATCGCCGTGGTTGCCTCGATCGTGCTGTACCACGTCGTCGAAGAGCCCGCCCGTCGTTGGATGCGCAGGATGGTTGACGTCAGAGCCGTGGACGCGCGAACGGAGGCCGGCGAGTCGGTCAACGCCAAGGTCCATCCGATCGATGGTGCGCTGGAACCGGTTACGGCCCGCGCGGTGTGACGGATGCCACGGTGCGCGAGTCGTGCTGTGCCCCAGAACCCGTCGAATACCGTGCGGTAGCGGCCAGCCGCGATCCAGCGGTTTGATGCCGAGTTCGCGTCCTTTCCTCGTACGATTCCGTTAATTTGTGCGGCACACGACGATGCCGTTCACGGGGAGGTAGTGGTGAGTCGTCTGGCCACGGTGGTCATCAGTCTCACTTTTCTGGTCGGCGTGATCATCGAACACCCAGCACGGGTACGGGCCTACGACACACTGACCTTGGATTCCCGGCTGAACCACATCGCAGTGATCGGCGACTCTTATACCACCGGCACTGATGAGGGCGGCCTGGGCCCGAGATCGTGGACCGCCCTCGCCTGCACACGCTCGCTGCGCGAGGCATGCGGATCGCAGCCGATGTATCAGCCGAAGGCAAAGCCGGCTATTTTGTGCCCGGCGATCACGGCAGCGTCTTCGAGGATCTGACCGCCAGGGCGGTCAAGCCCGACGATGCACTGGTGGTGTTCTTCGGCTCCCGCAATGACCAGGGCGTCGATCCCGCGCTGCTGGCCGGAAGAGCCCGTGACACCTTCGATCTGGCGCGTCTCATTGCGCCGTCCGCGAAGTTCCTGGTAATCGGACCACCGTGGCCAACCGCCGATGTACCTGGCTCGATGTTGATGATTCGCGACGTGCTCAACGCTGCGGCGCGGGCCGCAGGAGCGGCGTTCGTCGATCCGATCGGTGACCATTGGTTCGTCGACAGGCCCGACCTGATCGGCCCGGATGGTGTGCACCCTAACGACGCGGGCCATGCGTATCTGGCGGACAAGATCGCACCGCTCATTCGTACGCAGTTGTTTAGGTGAGTAGGCACGCGTCTCCCCGACGGGCCGGCTTTACGATCAAAAGGGCAGCTGCACAAGGTGTTTGCGTGCGGTCGGCGTTTCAGTCTTCTGCGTGCCGCTCGTAGTCCCATTGCTCCAGCCGTGTTTGCAGCTGCATCACGCCAATCCCGACGAATGGCGTAGCAGCAGCGATGCAAACCAGCAGCAGCGCAGTCATCTCAAACCTCCAAAACCCTTTCATTCGTAACACGTTCGTCGTCGGACCGAGGTTCAATCGCAAATAGAGTCATCGCAAACTCATCCGTCGGTTACGGCGCGGTCGGCCAGCGCGCCCATCACAGGTGCCAGCAGCTGCGCGTACTCGGTCGTCACATGGTTGTCGTCGCGGAACACCAGGGTGTTGCCGACGATCACCGGGCAGCGATCGGAGGTGCAGAACAGGTCGGTCAGGTCGGCGTAGTGGCCTCCGCCGCCGGTGGTCGCAGTCTGCTCGGCGGCGATTCCGATGTTGTTCAGCGCGACCGACCGCGGTGGCGCGCAGGCGGACGCGTCGTCCAGGTGTCCGGACAGGCAGGTGGGCACCGAGGAGTGTGGATCCGGGACAGGTCCGAGAACCAAGACGGTCGCGCCGATACTGCGCAACTGTTTCACGGTGTCGGCCAAGGTGGAGATCCACGCCGGGTCGTAGGACACAAAGCCGAAGTCCGCGCCGTAACGCCGGCTCATGTCCAGCACAACCAGAGGGGGGTGTTCGGCCTTCAACCGCGCCATGATCTCGCCGCGCCACTGTTCGCACTCGGTGTACTCACGGCCCAGATACGGGCTGGCGATGTGCAAATCCTGCAGCGGGCAGGTTATCTTGGCCAGCGTCTCCAGTCGCCAGTGCCGCTGCTCTGCGACGTGCTGCATGGCGGGGTCCCACATGGCGGCATGCGAATCGCCGACCAGGGCCACGGTCGTCGGCGAGGCCGTGTCGCCCGTCGCGCACTCGCTTTGTCCGATGTCGCGCCAGGATCGCGTGCAGCCGTTGACGAATGCGGCCGCCTTGTCGGCCGGCGCTTTGGCAAGCGACGGGTCCAGGTTCGACGGGACAGCGCGCAAATCCGCGGACGCCGCGACCGCATCGCGCGCTTGCGCGAAACCCTGGCGGACTGCCGCTTCTTGTGGGCTGACGGTGGGGTCGGGCGTTGGGGGTAGCGCAACGATGTTGGCCTTCGGTGCGGCCTTTCCGTGACCCACTGGCGCCGGCACCACCATCAGCAGCAGCACGCATGCGCACGCTGTGACACCGCTGGCGACGCCGGCCACGGCGAGGCTGGCCTTCGCCGATCGACGCAGCGCAGCCGCGAACCGGCCGGGATTTTCGACCAGATGCAAGGTGATCACGGCGAGTCCGGCCGAGACAAAGGTCGCGGTCAGCCTGACCGGCAGGCTTGCGGGCACACCCAGCAGCGGCGGCATCAGCAGCAGCACTGGCCAGTGCCACAGGTACCACGAGTACGACACCCGGCCGACCGCCCGCATCGCAGGAAGGCACAGCACGCGACCCGCCCCCAGACTGCCGGTGACACAACCGCCGCCGATCACCAGTGCGGTGCCCAGCACGGGCAGCAGAGCGGCGGTGCCGGGGTATGGGGTGTTGAGGCCCAGCTGGGTGCAGGTCAGCACGATCAGAGCCAGGCCGCCCCATCCCGCGATCGCCGCGGGTAAAGGTGGCAGCCGGCGCCATTGCTGGATCGACAGGGCCGCCAGCCCGCCGGCGGCCAGCTCCCAGGCACGGGTGGGCAGCGAGAAGAACGCCCACGGCGGCGACATACGGGTCCACAACACGGCCGCTACCAACGACGCCGCGGCGACCAACGCAAGGACCACCGCATACGGTGTCGCCCCAGATGCGGCACCGGTTTTGCCCCGCAGGCGCCGGACCAGCCATGCCGTACCGATGATCAGCACCGGCCACACCAGATAGAACTGCTCCTCAACGCCCAGTGACCAGTAGTGCTGGAACGGCGACGGTATGTCTGAGGTCAGGTAGTCGGTGCCTTGCATGGCAAACCGGTAGTTGCCGACATAAAGGGCGCTGGCGATGCCGTCCACCAAGACGCTTCGTGCCTGCAACGGCGGCAGCGTGACGGCGGCCCAGACAGCGGTGGCGATGCCGACGGTGGCCGCAGCCGGCAACAGGCGGCGCGCACGGGCACCGTAGAAGCGGCCGAGCCGGATGGCGTTGGCGGTGGTCACCTCGCGCCAGAGCAGCCCGGTGATGAGAAAGCCGGAGATGACGAAGAAGACGTCCACACCGATATAGCCGCCGGAGGCATCCGGTATGCCCGCGTGATACAGAACGACCGCAATCACCGCCACCGCGCGCAGTCCCTCGATGTCAGGGCGAAAGTCGGTCTGAGTCATGCGCCGCTGCACGTTACGTGGAGGGCTGGGGGCGTCTTCCTGCCGTAGTGTCATCTGCCTCGGCTAGGACGTCATCCAGGCGAGCTCGCCGGGCAACTGCTCGCGCCAATAGTCCATGTCATGTCCGCCCGCCGAGAAGCTGCCCGCCGGCGGTGTCTTCAGTTGGTTGACGAATTGACGTGTGGCGAAACAAAAGCGGTCGCCGGTACCGCAGTCCACCCGCAACGGAATCTGGGACAGCGCCGGTAAGCCCGTGACGCTGTTTTGCACCCAGTCGTCGTAGCTGTCGAACGCCCCGGGGGCGCTTCCGGTGAACGAGGTGTACAACGCCGGGCTGATCACGCAGATCCCGGCGGTCCGCGATGGCCCCAGCTTGGCGCCCAGGTGCAGCGCGCCGTAGCCGCCCATCGACCACCCCATGAAGCCCACCCGGGAGGTGTCGAAACCCATCGAGGACAGCATCGGCAGCAGTTCTTCGCGCACCATCGCACCGGAGTCCACGCCGGAAGCCCTCCGGTGCCAATAGGTATTGCCGCCGTCGACACCCACCACGGCGAACGGCGGCTTGCCCTCTTTGACCAGTTTGGCCAGCCCGTTCTCGACGCCGCAGTCGAGCATCATGTTCGCGTTGCCATCCTTGCCGTGCAGCGCGATCACCGGACGCAGAGATCCGCTCTGGGAGTTCTGGCCGGGCGGCAGGGCGATCACCCAATTGGTCTTGACACCGCCCCGGGCCGCCGAGATGAACGAGCCGGTGAGCCTGTTCGGCAGGCTGCTCGCCGCCGAGGGCTCAAACGGCGCAGGAGCCTGTGGTGGCGCCGCTTGTGGCTCGAGCGGATCCAGCAGGGCGCTCAAAGCCCACACGCCGGCCGCTGTAGCGCTGGCACCGGCGCCCATACGCAGTACCGCACGGCGATTCAGGTCAGGCACGAGCGTCATAATGCCGCGCCCACTGGGATTTTCCGGCCGAGCCACGCCGTACCGCGGCGATTGTGATGCAGCGGTCACGTGGCGGTTACGTGCGCCGCACCCGGGTCGCGGCCCGGGCCCGACGGCACCGCGGAGTGCGGCGCGACGCACAACGTCGGCGCGGCCTTCGGCAGGACCGGCAGGACCGGAGCGTTGGGGTTCGGCACCAAACCCGACTACGCCCCCCACCACGAGCCATTCCAGTACTATGCGTCCACTGCGAACCCGCACGCCGACTGCTCCGATCCACTCGACAGCAGCAGTTCCTCGGTGGCCGTATCGCGCTCGGCCACAACTGAAGACGCCGTGAACGGTCCGGCCGCTGCACCGATCCGGCGGCCACACCCGTCGTCTACCAAGGAGGTTGCGGGTGTGGTCCGCGGCTACCGTTGCTTGCGATCTCGCCTTATGCCAGAACGAATTTCGCGTCGGTGACCACTCATTCGACAAGCACGCTGCCAGCTCAACCGCTCCTCATGCTCGACGCACAGCGGCAGCCCGCAATGACGTCAGCCGCCCAAGATGTTGGAGC
>DATIOT010000237.1:0-6962 GCA_035472875.1 Mycobacterium sp. | reverse complement strand
ATACCTCGAACGATGCGGTGGTGGCGGGAGTGGCGGCCTTGTGCACGTATTGAACGTGGTACGGGTCGGCAGCGTTCTCGATGATCATCTGCGGGTGCACCTTGACCCGGTTGAGCATCTGGGTGTGCGGGTGCAGCGGGTGTACTCGTTGGTTTCCAGCTCGGGCAGCACCGGCGGTTGCCAATAAGGCGCCCGACCGTGCCGTTCGTGCCAGACGAGGATGAAGCCGTACCACTCCTTAGTCGGATAGGTGCGGATGCGGACGTTGTTCTTGCAGCCGATCTTGCTGTACGGGATCAACGCGTTGGTGCCGTCACCGCGCCAGCGCCAGCCATGCCAGGGGCAGGCGATGTTTTCGCCTTCCACGGTGCCGCCGACGCCCAGGTTGGCGCCGAGGTGCTGACAGTAGGCGTCCATCACGTGTACCTGGCCGGACTCGGTGCGGAACAGCACGAGCTCCTCACCGAAGTAGTGCAGCCGCTTGACTTGACCGGCATCCAGATCGGATGCGAACGCGACGATGAACCACCCGGTCGGGAACCGGTAGGTCGACAGCGCAATGCCGGCCTGTCCGAACTCACGTTCCGAGGGATCTCCGCCCGACTCGGAAATCGAGTCTGAAATCGTATGCGTCACGAGTACTCCGTATCCCGCGCGGCCGAGCGCAACTGGGCCGCCCTTAGATCACCGCGGTTCGACGACAAGGTCTATTTTTACTATTTTAAGCATTGAACGTCAACGCGGCGCCAGCACGTTGACGTGTGGTGTCCAAAAGAACCGGGGTAGCAAATGACGGCTGCGACAGTGGATCTTTCAGATTTCGACCTGTGGCGCAATGGTTTTCCCGACGAGCTGTTTGCCGACTTGCGGCGCACCCGGCCGCTTTTCCGGCACGGCCTGACGCCCGGTGTCGCCAAGACCGTGCAGCGCGATTTCTGGGTCACCACCAAGCACCGGCACACGGTGCGCCTGCATCGTGACGCCGATTCATTTACCGCGGTCGACGGACCGCTCATCCAGCCGGTCGGCATGTTTTCGTCGTACCCAACGATCATCAACATGGATCCGCCCGGGCTGAACAAGCGCCGCAAGCTCATCTCAAACGCGTTCAATCCGCGGGCGATCGCCAAACTCGAGGACGGCATCCGGGCGCGTGCGGCGCGGATGATCGACCATCTGCTCGCCGACGGGGGCGGGGACTGGATCGAGGACGTCGCCGACGCGCTCCCGATGACGGTCATCGGTGACATCATCGGGATGCCGGAAGACGATCGACCGCGGATCTTCGGTGTCTTGGACCTCATTCTGAAGGCCCGCTCGCCCGGGTCGCGGCCCAGCAGGCAGGAGGAAGGCGACCTCTACGCCACGATCTTCGGGTACGCGATGGAGCTCACCGCAGAAAAACGGCGCAATCCCGCCGACGACATCTGGAGCACCCTGGCGTCCGCGGTGATCACCGGTGAAGACGGCGAGCAGTTCAGCCTGCCCGCCAACGAACTCGAGTTCTTCTTCTTCGTGCTGGCGTTCGCCGGCAGCGACACCACCAAGAACGCGATGGCCACCGGGCTGCAGGCGTTCGTCGCCAATCCGGAGCAGATCGAACGGTATCGCGAGCAGGAAGCCGTGCGTCCCAACGCGGTCGAGGAGGTGCTGCGCTGGGCGTCACCGGTGGCGTACTGGACGCGCACCGCCAAGGTCGACGTGGAGATGGACGGCCAGCACATCCCCCGGGGTGAGCGGGTGGTATCGATGCTGCGTTCGGCGAACCGCGACGAGGAAGTGTTCTCCTCGCCCTTCACCTTCGACATCGGCCGTCAGCCCAACCCGCACGTGGCTTTCGGCGGCGGCGGGCCACACCATTGCCTGGGCGCCATGCTGGCGCGCGCGGAACTCCGCGCGGTGTTCGATGAACTGCTGCTGCGATGCGATGACATCGAAATCGGACCGGCCAAAGTGACTTATCCGAACCTGACCACCAACATGTCGATTTATGACGAGATGGCGATATCGCTAACTGAGCGGTAACGGCCGGTCAGGCCTGTAGCCGCAGCGCGGCCTTCGGACACTGGTCCACCGCGGCGCGAACGTCGATCT
The DNA here is from genome assembly GCA_035472875.1 of Mycobacterium sp. Classification (GTDB taxonomy): domain Bacteria; phylum Actinomycetota; class Actinomycetes; order Mycobacteriales; family Mycobacteriaceae; genus Mycobacterium. The sequence continues at coordinate 4,868 of DATIOT010000237.1, read as the reverse complement.
CCAGGCGCGGCGGCACCGGACCGTCCGCGATCTGCACCACGTCCTCGTCGCCCAGCTCGAACACCTCCGGAGCGAGCGATTCACAGAAGCCGTTGGCCTCACACAAGTTCTCGTCGACGGTTACGCGCATCAGATGCCCCTTACTCTCATAGGTCCTTCGGACGGGACTCTTTATAGGCCTTTGGGACGGGTCCCGATCACCCCGCTGGTTGCAAGGTTTGTTAGTTCTCCTTCGGTCAGCCCGCACCGATCGCGCAGTATCTCTCCATTGTGCTCGCCCAGGGTCGGTGGCCGACGCAGCAGCCACCTGTCCTGGCCGACGAGCGAAGCGAACGGTGGGCAGGGATAAAGGCCGGCCCCGGTACTCGGGTGGTCCAAGGCCTCGAAGAATCCCCGATCGCGCAGCTGCGGGTTCTCGGTCACCAACGACGGAGACACCACGGGCGCGGCGGGAATGCCCGCGCCGGCCAGACGCTCCACCGCGGATTCAAGAGGCTGCTCCGCGAACCAATCCTGCAGCCGGCGATCGATATCGTCGGCTCGCTCTCGCCGTCCGCTGACTGTGGACAAGCGCTCGTCACACCAGGCAGGCCGATCCATCAGATCGACCAGTGCACGCCACTGCTGGTCGTCTCGCACGGTAACCGCGATCCAATCGTCGTCGCCGGCACACCGGTAGAGGTTCTGGATCAACTCGCCGTGACCGCGGTTGCCCCGTCGGCTCAGCGTTATCCCAAAGACCTCGGATTCGATCGCCTGTATCGCGGTGGCGTTCAACACCGTTTCCAGCATCGGCAGCTCGACGAGCTGGCCCGATCCGGTGCGGTCGGCAAATTTCAGCGCGGCCAGCACGGCAAATGCGGCATGCACGCCGGCCAGCGGATCGCAGGCTCCGCGCGGCGTCACAGGCGGAGCCTCCGGCAGTCCGGTCACCCAGGCCAGGCCGGCGATCTGCTCCATGGTGGGGGCGAATCCGACCCGGTCACGCCACGGACCGGCCAGCCCGAACGCGGGCATCCGGGCGACGACGAGTTTTGGGTTGACCTCCAGCAGCACGTCGGCGGTGAGCCCGAACTGGTCCATCACACGCGGTGAGAAGTTCTCGATCACGACGTCGGCGCCGGCCGCCAGGGTAAGGAACAACTTACGCCCCTCAGTGGACCCCAAATCCAGTGTGACCGAACGCTTATTGGTGTTCATCGCATGGAACACCCAGCCGTACTCCCACCAGTCGTCCACATCGGTGCGCATCCCGCCCGAGTAACGAATGCCGTCGGGTCGCTGTATCGACTCCACCTTGACGACGTCGGCACCGAACGCTGCCAGTAGCTGGGTTGCGGCAGGCCCGGCCCAGAACGCAGTCAGGTCGACGATGCGAACACCCTCGAGCGGCCGCCCCAGCGGCGTTGGCTCGCTTTCGAGTTCGCGTTTCTGCCAAGGTGACTCGTCGTTGTCCGCACCCGCAGCGGCGGCCTCGCGCAACGGCGCGGGTGCGCACGCCGACATCAGCCACGGCGGGCGGGGCTGGTGAAAGCCCGCCGGGTTGCGAACAAAGACCTCGCGCTCGATTACGTACTCCATATCCCGGATCGTGGAGCCGTTGCCCAACGCCGCGATCGGTAGCCGGAACAGTTGCCCGAGTTCGACGATCTCGGCAACGGACCGTTCGGAAAGCCACGGGCGGATCTGTTCGCGGATCAGGTCGCGGTATCCCCAACGGCCGATCTGAAAACGCAGCTGTTCGATTTCCTCGAGCTTCGGGCATTCGACCATCGCCACGAAGTCAAGCCACTGCTGACCGGTCACCATGGTGATCCCGACGTAGCCGTCCTTGGCCGGCTCGATCGACGGTACTTCGGTGGTGCGGCTGATCGGCGGCACTCGCAGCAGCTGCGAATGCAGCCATTCGCTGCTCTGCATCAGGGTCAGTGCCTCGAGCATGGACAAGTCAAGATGCTCGCCTGGACCGCCGTGCTCGACGCGGCGGCCCACAGCCAGCGCACCGAACGCGGCGAACACGCCGCCCATGTACTCCCCCAGGTCGCCGCCGATCGAAATGGGGGGCCCAGCGGGATCGCCGCGGAAGCCGGGCGAGCCCGCCCACGCCTGTAACGTGAACTCGCTGGCGGCGCGGTCGGCGTACGGTCCCGTCCAGCCGAAGTCGGAGATAGTGACGATGACCGCCCGCGGTGAATCGGCCAGCAAGCGCTGTGGATCGATGCCCAGCGCCGCGGCCCGCGGCCGGCCGGCGGTGACGACCACGACGTCGGCAGCGGCCAGTTCGGCACGATAGCGCTCGGAATCCGGCGCGAAAGTCATGCTGCGCTTGCCCGCGTTGAGGTAGCTGAAGAACGGCGAGTCGTCACCCTCCGGCACCGGCGAACCGGTGGCGGAGTACCGCCGCAACGAATCTCCTTGCGGTGTTTCGAATTTACGCACCTGCGCCCCGGCGTCGACCAGCAGCTTCCCGCAGTAGCTGCCCGCTATCCGGTCACTGATCTCGACGACACGCAAGTCGTGCAGCGGTGTCGGCCGGCTGTAGCATGCGCGGTCCACCCAGCTATTTATACCATTACTGCTAAAATAGCTAAGCCATTCGAGTTGCGAGGATTGGATGACCGCCCTGGGAATCGGCCCTGACGCCCGTCGCCGTTTGTCGGCGCCGAGGATCGCCGAAATCGTAGCCGACGAGTTGCGCCGCCAGATCATCGACGGCGAGCTTGCCGACGGCGATCTCTTGCCACGTCAGGAGGTGCTCGTCGAACAGTTCAACGTAAGTCTGGTCTCCCTACGGGAAGCGCTGCGGATCTTGGAAACCGAGGGACTGGTCTCGGTTCGGCGGGGTAACCGTGGCGGAGCCGTCGTGCATGCGCCAGCGAAGACCAGCGCCGCCTACATGCTCGGTCTGCTATTGCAGAGCGAGTCCGTTGCGGTCGCCGATCTGGGCATGGCGTTGCAGGAACTAGAGCCGGCCTGCGCCGCACTGGCGGCCCAGCGGCCCGACCGGGCGGACACCTTGGTTCCAGAACTCAAGCAGGTCAACGATTCCATGGCCGAGAACCTCGACGATGGTCGGCTCTTCACCGAAATCGGCCGCGAATTCCACGATCTCATTGTCCGTGGTTGCGGAAACCACACCATCATCGCGGTCGTCGGCAGCTTGGAGACCCTGTGGACCAGCCACGAACGACAGTGGGCCGACGAGAGCGCAGCGAAGGGCACCTACCCCTCGCTGACCAAGCGCCGCGCCGTCCTCAGCACGCACATCAAACTGGCCGAGACCATCGCAGAGGGTGACGTAGACCGGGCTCGTCGCATCGCCGGGCGCCACCTCGCCGACACGCAGACCTACGTGTTGGCCGGTCGACCCGACCAACGGATCTACGCGCTTTCGCCGCAGGCATTGTCGCGTCCGCGGGATATCCGGCGTTCTTAAGAGGAAGCTGTTGAGAATCGCATTGGTCACCGGCGGCAGCGGCGGGATCGGAAACGCATGCGGTCGCAAGCTGTCCGAGCTGGGTTACGACGTGGTGCTGGCGGCACGACGCGAAGGCCCGTTGCGCGCGGCCGCCGAGGAGATCGGTGCCCGCCATATCGTGGCCGATGCATCCGATCCGGACGGATTTTCTTCTGCGATAAGCACATTAGAGAGGATTGACCTCGTCGTTCATGCATCCGGAACACTGGGCGGAACGTACGCGCGCAAGCAGACATTCGAGCAGTGGCGCACGATCCTGTCGGCCAATCTGGATTCCTGCTTCGTGGTGACCTCTGCCGTGCTGCCCCGGATGCAGGCGGGCTCGCGGCTGGTGTTCATCTCGTCGTCGGCGGCGCACGAGCCGATGATGGCCCGCACCGCCTACTCCGCATCGAAAGCCGGCATGAACGCATTCGCTCGCGCACTGGCGCTCGAAGTAGATCGAGACGGCATCAGCGTCCACATCGTGACGCCCGGCCCGGTGGAAACCGAGATGCTGCAGGACGTTCCCTTCGAGATGCATGCGATTCAGGTGGCCGACGTCGCGGAGGCGGTCGCCTGGCTCGACACTGTCGACCCGTCGGTCGATCTGCCGGAGATCCGGCTCAGCGCGGTGCGGCGGGGCCCGTTCGCCCGACCGCCGATTGTGCCCACAGAGGCTCGTCGCCGGCGTGCCGCGCAGCGAAGTTGACGGCTACCCGGCGGGGAGCGCTTTGATCACCGATTCCCCGAACTCATGCAGGGAACCGGGGACCGCGAAGTCGGCAAACCATACGTAGAAACGCTCGACCCGCTGGGCGGCCAGGCCGGCGAAATGTCCGGCCAGTTCGTCGGCATCGCCGCAGACCAGCCCCGATCCCAGGTTGCCGAATCGTCGGGTGCTCACGTCGCGGACGGTGTTGGGATCGCTGCCTGACCGGACGAAGCCCACCATCTGCTGAATCGACAGCCGCGCCGTCCCCGCCGCCGGGGCCAGTTTGGGCAACTTATCAAGGTGGTTGGCCGGCAGATTCCACCAATCCGCATATCTACGAACGAGTTCCATCATCCGGCGCCCGGTGCCACCCAGGACCAGCGGTATCGGATGGGACCGTCGTGGAGCCTGCGGAGTTGAGCCGGCCTGCTCGTCGTCGCCCCAATACTGCCTGATCAGAGCCAGGTGGCGCTCGAGTTGCTCGACCCTGGCTACCGGATCCTGCTGGCCCACATCGAATCTGGTGAACTCGGCGGGCCAGGATCCCGCACCGAGGCCGAGCTCGAATCGGCCGTCCGACGCCTCCGATAACGTGACGGCTTGTTTGGCGAGCACGGCAGGATGCCGAAAGGCGTCGCAAAGGACCAGATGGCCGATCCGCAGGCGGTCCGTCTGGGCCGCTACCCAGGTGGCAAT
>DATIOT010000236.1:0-12510 GCA_035472875.1 Mycobacterium sp. | reverse complement strand
GAGGAGTTCTTCGCCGAAGTGGTTGACCTTGTCCGGAGCGTCGGCGCGGGCGTACTCCTCGTAGAAGGCCACCCGGTGCGCGGTCGAAAGCCCACGGCCGCCATGTTCGACCGGCCACCCCAGACAGGTCAGTCCCGCGGCCGCGAGATGCTGGTTCCATGCCCGGCGCTCTTCGAACGCCTCGTGCTCGCGCCCGGGCCCGCCAAGGCCCTTGAGTGCAGCGAATTCACCGACCAAATTGTCGGCGAGCCAACCCCGGACCTCCGCCCGGAACTCCTCGACGTCCCGCATGCCCTGTAGGCTAACCTACCAAGCACTTGCTTTGTTAGGAGCGTCGCCGATGTCCACCGATCCGCGCACCGTGCCCGCTGCGCTGGATCGTTTCGCGCGCCAACTCCCCGACCACGACGCGCTGATTACCGACGACCGCTCGTTCACCGCCGCCGCCCTGCGCGACGAGGTACACCGGGCGGCCGCCGCGCTGATCACACTCGGCGTGCAGGCCGGAGATCGGGTGGCCATCTGGTCGCCGAACACCTGGCACTGGGTGGTGGCCTGCCTGGCGATCCACCACGCCGGCGCTGCGATGGTGCCGCTGAATACCCGCTACACCGCATCGGAAGCCAGCGACATCCTGGCCCGCACCGGTGCGCCGGTGCTGTTCGCAATGGGCCAATTCCTCGGCAACGATCGTGTCGCCGACCTGGACCGCGCCGCGCTGCCCGCGCTGCGGCACATCGTTCGAATACCGATCGACGCCGACGACGGAACCTGGGACGACTTCATCGCCAGAGGCGCTGAACACGCCTCCGTCGCTGCCCGCGCTGCCGCCGTCACGCCCGACGACGTCAGCGACATCCTGTTCACCTCCGGCACCACCGGCCGCAGCAAAGGCGTGCTGTGCGCGCACCGCCAGTCGTTATCGGCCTCGGCGTCGTGGGCCGCCAACGGCAAGATCACCAGCGACGACCGCTACCTGTGCATCAATCCGTTCTTCCACAACTTCGGCTACAAGGCCGGCATCCTGGCCTGCCTGCAGACTGGAGCGACGCTGATCCCGCACCTGACGTTCGATCCGCTGCGCGCGCTGCAGGCGATCGAGCAACAACGCATCACCGTGTTGCCGGGCCCGCCCACCATCTACCAAACCCTGCTTGACCACCCGGCGCGCCATGACTACGACCTGAGCTCGCTGCGGTTCGCGGTGACCGGTGCGGCTACCGTGCCGGTCGTGCTGGTGGAACGCATGCAGTCCGAACTCGACATCGACATCGTGCTGACCGCCTACGGTCTGACCGAGGCCAACGGCATGGGCACCATGTGCCGCGCCGACGACGACGCGGTGACGGTCGCCACCACCTGCGGCCGTCCGTTCGCGGACTTCGAATTGCGCATCGATTCAGCGGCGCCCGGTGAATCAGGAGAAGTGTTGTTGCGCGGGCCAAACGTGATGCTGGGCTACCTCGACGACCCGGGGGCGACCGCTGCGGCCATCGACGCCGACGGTTGGCTGCACACTGGCGACATCGGCGCCGTCGACAAGGCCGGCAACCTGCGAATCACCGACCGGCTCAAGGACATGTACATCTGCGGCGGATTCAACGTTTACCCCGCCGAGGTCGAGCAGGTGCTGGCCCGGATGGAGGGGGTGGCCGACGCCGCGGTGATCGGAGTTCCCGACGACCGACTGGGCGAGGTGGGCCGCGCGTTCCTGGTAACCCGGCCCGGTTCGACCCTCGACGAGCAATCGGTAATCGCTTATACCCGTGAACATTTGGCGAACTTCAAGACACCCCGTTCGGTGCGGTTCGTCGACGCGTTGCCGCGCAATGCGGGCGGCAAGGTGGTCAAACCACAACTGCGAGAGCTGGCCTGAATGGACCTGGAACTAGACGAAGAAACACTGGCCTTCCAAGCCGAGGTGCGTGAATTCCTCTCGGCCAAAGTTGAGTCGATCCCGACGAAGTCCTACGACAACGCGGAAGGCTTCGCACAGCATCGCCATTGGGACCGGGTGTTATTCGACGCGGGCCTGTCGGTGATCACCTGGCCGAAGAAATACGGAGGTCGCGACGCGCCGCTGCTGCACTGGGTGGTGTTCGAGGAGGAGTACTTCCGCGCCGGGGCACCAGGCCGGGCCAGCGCCAACGGCACCTCGATGCTGGCCCCGACGCTGTTCGCGCACGGCACCGAGGAGCAGCTGGACCGGATATTGCCCAAAATGGCAAGCGGCGAACAGATCTGGGCGCAGGCGTGGTCGGAGCCCGAGTCCGGGAGCGACCTGGCGTCGCTGCGGTCCACCGCCGCCAAGACCGACGGTGGCTGGCTGCTGACCGGGCAGAAGATCTGGAGCTCGCGGGCGCCGTTCGCCGAGATGGCGTTTGGGCTGTTCCGGTCCGACCCCGAAGCGGAGCGACACAATGGGCTCACTTATTTCATGTTCGACTTGAAGGCCAAGGGGATCACCGTACGGCCGATCGTCCAGCTGGGTGGCGATACCGGTTTCGGTGAGATTTTCCTCGATGACGTCTTCGTGCCTGACGAGGACGTCATCGGCACCCCGAACGACGGTTGGCGCGCGGCCATGAGCACCTCGAGCAATGAGCGCGGTATGTCACTGCGCAGCCCGGCCCGCTTCCTGGCGGCCGCCGAGCGGCTGGTGCAGCTGTGGAAAGACAGAGGCTCCCCCGCGGCATTCGCCGACCGGGTCGCCGACGCATGGATCAAGGCACAGGCCTACCGGCTGCAGACCTTCGGTACGGTGACCCGGCTGGCCGGCGGCGGCGGACTGGGCGCCGAATCGTCGGTGACCAAGGTGTTCTGGTCCGACCTCGTCGTGGCGATACATCAGACCGCGCTCGACATCCTCGCCGCCGACGGCGAGCTTGCCAGCCCGTGGACCGATGGCCTGCTGTTCGCACTTGGCGGGCCGATCTACGCCGGTACCAACGAAATTCAGCGCAATATCATCTCCGAGCGGCTGCTGGGCCTGCCACGCGAGAAGGCCGGGAGCAAAAAGTGAAATTTGCGCTAGACGAACAGCAGCGCGACTTCGCGGCCAGCATCGACGCCGCGCTCGGTGCAGCGAACGTGCCCGGTGCGGTACGCGCTTGGGCCGCAGGCGATGTCGGTCCCGGCTGTAAGGTGTGGGAGCAGTTGGCCAACCTTGGTGTCACCGCGCTGGCCGTGCCGGAGAAGTTCGACGGCTTGGACGCCCACCCGGTGGACCTGGTGGTTGCGCTCGAACGTCTCGGACGCTGGTGCGTTCCTGGCCCGGTGGCCGAATCCATCGCTGTTGCACCAGTTTTGCTTTCCGATGACGATCGCTGCGCTGAGCTGGCTTCCGGCGAGCTGATCGCCACCGTCGCACTGCCGCCTGACACGCCGCGCGCAGTCGACGCCGGGACGGCCGGTCTGGTGCTGCTGGCCGGCGTCGACGGTGTCACCGAAGGTTTGGCCGGCGAATGCCACCAGTCCGTCGATCCCAGCCGGTGCCTCTATGACGTGGCGGCAACCGGTGACTCCTGGCAGGCAGACGTCAAGCGCGCCTATGAGTTCGGGGTACTGGCCACCGCCGCGCAGCTGGTCGGCGCCGCGGAGGCCCTGCTGAACGACGCCGTCGACTACGCCAAGCAACGAACGCAGTTCGGCCGGGTGATCGGCTCGTATCAGGCGATCAAACACAAGCTGGCAGATGTACACATCGCAATCGAACTGGCCCGCCCGCTGGTGTATGGTGCGGCCTTGTCGTTGGCGCCCTGCGACGTGAGCGCGGCGAAAGCGGCAGCATCCGACGCGGGCCTGCTGGCCGCTCGCTCGGCGTTGCAGACCCACGGCGCGATCGGGTTCACCCAGGAGCATGACTTGTCACTATGGCTGCTGCGCGTGCAAGCATTGCGATCAGCCTGGGGTACACCCGAGGCGCATCGCCGGCGAGTGTTGGAGGCGCTATGAGCCGCGCCGGCGACGATGCAGAGCAACGCGATGAGAAGGAGCGGCGCTCATGACCCAAGAACGTGAGCTGCTGGCCGAAACCGTCGCTGCTCTGGTCACCAAACACGCAAACCCGGCGGCGGTGCGCGCGGCGATGGAGTCCGACCGTGGCTACGACGAGTCGCTGTGGCAGCTCTTGTGCAAGCAGGTCGGCGCCGCCGCGCTGGTGGTACCCGAGGAGTTGGGTGGCGCGGGTGGCGAACTGGCGGACGCTGCAACGGTTTTGCAGGAGCTCGGCCGCGCCCTGGTACCTTCCCCGCTGCTGGGCACCACGCTGGCCGAGCTGGCGCTGTTGGCCGCACCCGAGCCAGACGCCGAAACATTGGCAGGGCTGGCCGACGGTAGCTCCATCGGGGCATTGGTGCTCGATGCCAACTACGTGGTCAACGGCGATGCCGCCGACGTCGTCGTCGCCGCCACCGATGGCCAGTTGAGCAGGTGGACCAGATTCGATGCACAGCCCGTCGCCACCATGGACCCCACCCGGCGGCTGGCTCGGGTGCAGCCCGAAGAGACCGTCGCGCTGGGCCCTGACCCGGGCCTCGCTGACACCGCGGCCATCCTGCTGGCGGCCGAGCAGATCGGCGCCGCCGAACGTTGTCTGGAACTGACCGTCGAATACGCCAAGAACCGAGTGCAATTCGGCCGTCCGATTGGCAGCTTCCAGGCGCTCAAGCATCGGATGGCCGATCTGTACGTGGCGATTGCCGCGGCCCGGGCCGTTGTCTCCGACGCGTGTAATGACCCCACTCCCGCCAACGCCGCCACTGCGCGCCTGGCCGCCAGTGAGGCGCTGTGTACTGTCGCCGCCGAAGGCATTCAGCTGCACGGTGGTATCGCGATCACCTGGGAACACGACATGCACCTGTACTTCAAACGCGCGCATGGCAGCGCTCAGCTACTGGGCGCACCGCGAGAGCTGCTGCGTCGACTGGAATCCGAGGTGCTCGAGACTCCGTGAACGATCGCGTCGCACTGCGCGCGGGCATCCCGCCGTTCTACGTGATGGATGTCTGGCTGGCGGCCGCGGAGCGCCAGCGCAGCCATGGCGATCTGGTGAACCTGTCGGCGGGCCAGCCCAGCGTGGGCGCCCCCGAACCGGTGCGAGCAGCCGCGGCGGCTGCCCTGCACCTCAATGAGCTGGGTTACACTGTGGCACTGGGCATCCCGGAGTTGCGCGCCGCGATCGCGGCAGATTACCGGCGTCAGCACGGAATCGACATCGAGTCCGATGCGGTCGTGGTCACCACCGGCTCCTCGGGCGGGTTCCTGCTCACCTTTCTGGCGTGCTTTGACGTGGGTGATCGGGTGGCGCTGGCCAGTCCCGGCTACCCGTGCTATCGCAACATCTTGTCGGCGCTGGGATGCGAGGTGGTGGAGATCCCGTGCGGACCGGAGACCCGGTTCCAGCCGACCGCGCAGATGCTCGCCGAACTCGACCCGCCGGTGCAGGGCGTCGTCGTCGCTAGCCCGGCCAACCCCACCGGAACGGTGATACCACCGCCCGAATTGGCGGCGATCGCGTCTTGGTGTGAGGCCTCCGGAGTACGGCTGATCAGCGACGAGGTTTACCAGGGTCTGGTCTACCAGGGAGCACCGCGGACCAGCTGCGCCTGGCAGACCTCACGAAACGCGGTGGTGGTCAACAGCTTTTCCAAATATTACGCAATGACGGGCTGGCGGCTGGGCTGGCTGCTGGTGCCACCCGAGCTGCGCCGCGCGGTGGACTGCCTGACGGGCAACTTCACCATCTGCCCACCGGTGCTTTCACAGATCGCCGCTGTGGCAGCGTTCACCACCGAGGCGATCGCGGAAGCCGACGGCAATCTGCGTCATTACTCGATCAACCGCTCGCTGCTGCTCGACGGGCTGCGCCGTATCGGAATCGACCGGCTGGCGCCCACCGACGGCGCGTTTTACGTGTACGCCGATGTCTCCGACTTCACCAGCGACTCGATGACGTTCTGCTCAAAGTTGCTGGCCGACACGGGCGTTGCCATCGCGCCGGGCGTCGACTTCGATACTACGCAGGGCAACAAGTTCGTCCGGCTGTCCTTCGCCGGTCCGACGAGCGACATCGAAGAGGCATTGCGGCGAATCGGGCCCTGGCTGCGAGGCCGCTAGCGTCTAAGCGTCGAGAATCTTGTCGATGCGCGCCTCCAGGACGCTGCGCTCGCCGAGGCCGGCGACATCGATGCCGAACCGGTCACGCAGGGTGTCGACGACTGCGGCGGCGTCGTCGAGGCGGATTTTCTCGCTGGCGTCGGCGCGGTGAATGGTCAGGTTGCGGCCGGCCAAGTTTATTCGGGCGTCGTCGGTGACCCGCGCGACCATCAGGCTTGTCACAAAGAACGACGACGGGTGGGTTGAGACGTACCAACTACCCACTTTCAGATCAATCGCCGGCTGCGTGCGCGTGGTGAACTCGTAGAGCGATTGCCACTCTCCGCGGACTTGGGCTTGCAGGACCAGCCCGTCGCGGCGGTCCTCCAATCGGTACGGCTCGTGTGTCGTCTGCTGGACGCTGCCTGTTTCAAGGCGGATGGGCGAAGTCAGTGTTTGGCCGCCGAAACCCACGTCGACGAGATACGGCCCCACGGAGCCGGGGAACGTTACCGCCAACACCGTATGCGTCTGTGCCGGTACGGGTGCGTCGGATGGGAGCATCCAGGTCACTCGCCCGGCTAATCGCCGCACCCGAAAGCCGATTTCGGCCAGCACATAGCCCATCAGCCCGTTCTGCTCGTAGCAGTAGCCGCCCCGGCGCCGATTAACCAGCTTGTCGGTGAGGGCCTTCGGACCCAGGTCATCGACCGGCACTCCCATCACCGGATCGAGGTTCTCGAACGGAATGGTTCGAGTGTGGGCGGTCACCAGATCCTGCAGTACACCGAGGTTCGGTTCGATAGCGCCGCGATAGTTGATGCGGTCGAAGTATCCGCTCAGATCCACCGTCATATAGCCATTCTGGCCTGGACCTGATCTCGCTATCAGAACATGCCCTCGGAAATGATCATCGCCGAATCATGTCCCCCAAGAGTTCACCAGCGATACTCTTGACCTCGCGAATTGATCATGGGAGGTGGAGCTCCAAGAAATGGCTGAAGGACCCAACGCCGACGGTCCGACGCCGGCACCGAGCGGGATCGCTGCGGAGTTGGCCTCCGCCGGATTCGAGGACGCGCGTCAAGTGGCCCGGGGCGGCGCCGGGGTGATCTATTGCTGTTACGAGACGGCGCTTGGGCGAAGCGTCGCCGTCAAGGTGCTGCCATCACATTTCGACGAGGACAGCAGGGAACGCTTCCTGCGCGAGGGCTACGCGATGGGCGGCCTCTCCGGACACCCGAACATTGTCAATATCCTGCGGGTTGGCGTTACTACAAGTGGCAAGCCATACATTGTGATGCCGTACCACCCCGCGGATTCCCTGGCGGTCCGGTTGCGGCGAGAGGGACCAGTCCCGTGGCCCGAGGCATTGCGGATCGGTGTGAAGGTGTGCGGGGCATTGGAAACCGCGCACAAAAGCGGCACTTTGCACCGCGATATCAAGCCCGCCAACATCCTTGTCAACGATTACGGCGAGCCGCAACTAAGTGATTTCGGGATCGCCCACATCGAAGGTGGATATGAAACGGCGACCGGGTTCTTCTCCGGCACGATCGACTACACGGCGCCCGAGGTGATGACCGGTAATCCGGCGACGGTTGCCTCCGACCTTTATTCCCTTGGCGCCACAATTTATGCGCTCATTGCGGGCAGCGCTGCACACGAGCGCCGCAGCGGCGAGGACCTCATCGCGCAGTATCTGCGGATCAGTACGACACGGGTCCCGGATATGCGTCCGAACGGAATCCCGGACGCGGTGTGCTCGGCGATCGAGCATGCGATGTCTATTGATCCCGTGGAACGGCCCACATCAGCAGCGGAGTTCGGCCGCGAGTTGCAGTCGGCGCAGCGCCTCAACGGCTTGAAACCCGATTCGATGGCGATCACCGCTATCGGAGTTGACGCAGGGCGAACAGTAGGCATGCCGGCGGACCTCGCCGCAACTCCTTCCGTCCCCACCGGCCAACACACCGCGGCGATGCAGCCATCGGATCGGACCACGTCAACCGTTCCCAAACCAGCAGCACAGGTTGCCGACGCGGGGAGCGCAGTTGCTGCCAACGCGCCGAGCGAGGCTGCTACCGGGACCGTAGCCCGTCCGCAGGCCGAGCCCGCTGGTCAGGATGAGTTCTCTGAAGTGGCGACCAGGTTGCGCGGCGGACACATCGCCGAAACGCAGGGGCCGGCCGGGATTCAGGCCGGCACGTCCGCGCCATCCGGAAACGGTGGCGCGATGAGCCCGCCGGGCGGTCCCGGGCAGGCCAAGTCGCCGGGTGTGGTCTCCCCTCCTGGCGGGAAACCACCGCTGACCGCGCGGGCGGCTGCGTGGTTCGGGGAGCCGGGGAAGAAGCGGAATCGTATAGCGCTGGTCGCCGGTGCGACGGTCGTGGTCGTGCTGTTGGTGGTCGGCGGTCTCTTTTTCGGGCTTTCGCGCGACAACAGCAAACACACCAGCGCCGCGAGTCAACCGACAACCCAGGCGCCGGCTGCGTGGAAGCCGATTACGAACGCGCGCGTGTCGCGCGATGCGGCGGCAACCACGCAAGTCGACGGCACGATCTGGATCTTCGGCGGGATTCGCAGCGACGGCGCTATCACTGGAATGCAGGAGGGCTATGACCCCGTCATCGATAGCTGGAAAGGCGGCGACGATCTACCGGTTCCGGTTCAGCGCGCGATGGCTGTCGACTGGCAGGGAAACCCTGTTGTGCTCGGTGGCCTTAAAACGGTTGGTGGCAAAAATATTGCCACTGATCAGGTTTGGCGGGTGGTGAACAGTCGATGGGTGGAGCTGCCGCATCTGTTGCAGCCCAGGTCGGCTGCGGCAGCGGCGGTGGTGGGAGACCGCCTAGTTGTCACAGGCGGTGTCGACTCCAACGGCGCGCTGCTGAACACAACCGAGGTCTTTGATGGCAACTCCTGGAGCTTGGGCGCGCCCATACCGACTCCGCGGCAGATGCTTTCCGCAGCATCGGATGGAAAGCTGGTGTACACGGTGGGCGGAACCACCGGGGACTCCGACCAGGTCAATGTCGAGGCGTACGACCCGGCCGCGAAGACCTGGACGACCTTGCCTACACTTCCGCAGGCACGCAGCGACCTCGGCGTGGCAATCGCCGATGGACGGCTGGTGGCCGTCGGTGGTGTGTCAGGGGGGCAAGTCCTCAAGAGTGTTTCGGTGCTCGATCTGATGACGAAAACGTGGGACGGATTGCCGGACATGGCGACCGCGCGGCACGGCATGGCCGTCGCCCCGGTAGAGCAGTCCGTATATGCGATCGGCGGGTCGACTGCTGTTGGGGACAGCCAGGTGACTTCCTCGGCGGAAGTGCTGAAACTGCCGGCACGCAAAATCCAGCCGTCGTCGCAATGGCGTTCCCTGCCGGACGCACCGACTGCCAGGTTGATGATGGCCTGGGCCGTGCTCAACAACAAGATCTGGATCATGGGGGGCCTGCGGAACGGAGTTCCCCTGCAGACAGTCGAGAGCTATGACCCGCACACCGGAGCCTGGGAAACCGGGCCTCCCTTGCCCATACCACTGCACCACGCTGCGGCGGCAACCTACCGCGGCGAAGTAGTCGTGCTCGGGGGCGCGAGCGACAACCTCGCGGACGGGTCCAACAAGGTGTTCGCGCTGCGTGGCGGCAACTGGGTCGAATTGCCGAGCCTCACACACGCTCGGGCGGCGCTGGCGGCAGCGGTGGTCGGCGACAAGCTCGTGGCCGTCGGCGGACAGAACGCCAAGCAGCTCGTCCCGCAGACCGAGGTCTTCGACGGCAGTTCGTGGAAGGATGCCGCCGACATGCCCACGCCGCGCGAACACCTGGCCGCGGTGTCGGATGGCACTTACGTGTACACGATCGGCGGCAGGTTCCTTTCCTCCGACAAGAACTCCGCGGCGCTTGAACGGTTCGACCCGGGATCGGGGACATGGACCAAGCTGGTAGGCATGCCGACCCCGCGCGGCAGCTACGGCGCCACCTACATCGATGGCCGAATCGTGGCGGTCGGTGGCGAAGAACCGACGATGGTGGTCAACGTGGTCGAGATGTACGACATCGCCGACGGGAAGTGGAGCACGCTGACCCCGATGCCGACTGCGCGTCACGCTGAGGTGGTGGCAACAGTTGGCAACACGGTGTATGTCATCGGTGGCGCAAACCGGCCTACCCATGAAGGCCCCATCGCGACGGTCGAGGCGCTTGATTTCATGTAGCTTCCGGCCATGATCAGTTTCTCGGAACTGCCGCCGGCGGATCAGGAAGCGATCGGCAACACACTGCTGACGTTGCTGAAGGCGTTCGACGATCGAGACGCCGAACCCCTGCGGGGCGTGTATTCCGACGACGCCGACTGGGTCAACGCCTTTGGCACGGTCAAGCGCGGACGCGACGAAATCGTCGACTACCTCATAGGTCTGTTCGGAGACGACAACTTCAACCGCGGCGAGGTCGCCGGTCCGCCGGACACGAGTTTCCGGGTATTGGCTCCCGACGTAGTACTCGTTTCAGCACATCTACAGGTAAAAGGCCAAGGACTGGTCGGCGGTGGAACACTGGACCGCGACAACTTCTCGTTGCGCGCATTACAGCGTCAGGATGGCTAGGCCGTGCAACAGGGTTGTTCGGGTTGGTCGGAACTGGGCCCGAAGGTGTCGGAGTCGGCGAGGACCGTGTAGACCTCCCAGCGTTCACCGCCGGGAGCGGTAACCCAAACCTTGTCTTGAGCTGCGAAGCAGCAGGTGGTGTCGGTCTCTTCCTCGGTGAACAGGCCTTCGTCGGTGAGCCGGGCTATTTCGTGGTGCACGGTGTCGCTGGTGGCGACCTCGACGCCGAGGTGGTTGAGGGTACCGCCGTGGCCAGGATTTTCTATCAGCACCAGTTTGAGGGGAGGTTGGGTGATCGCGAAGTTGGCGTATCCCGGTTTCACTTTGGCCGGTCGGGTGTTGAACAGCTTGGAGTAGAACGTGATCGCCTCGTCGAGGTCGTCGACGTTGAGAGCCAATTGGACACGCGACATGGTGATTCCTTTCTTTGGGGTGCGCGTTACGCGGTCGTGGCAGTAGGGAGCAGTTCACTGATCAGAGCCCGGACGCGGTCGGCGATCTTGTCGCGGATCACACGCACCGCACCGAGGGGTTGACCGGCGGGGTCGTCGAGCTTCCAATCGCGATAGGAAACCCCGGGGAAGTAAGGGCAGGTGTCACCACAGCCCATGGTGATCACAACGTCGCTGGACTGCACCGCGTCGCCGGTCAGGACCTTCGGTTTGGCGGCGGTGATGTCGATGCCCAGTTCGGCCATCGCCGCGACGGCCGCAGGGTTGACCTCTTCGGCGGGTTCGGTTCCGGCGCAACGGACTTCGATGCGGTCTGAAGACAAATGCGTCAACAGTGCGGCGGCCATCTGGGAGCGACCCGCGTTATGCACACATACGAACAAGACGCTCGGCTTGGCGGCCGTCACCAGGCGCTCCCGGAGGGCTCGGTGGTATCGGCGAACAGTCGCGGGCGCAGCCCTAGCGAGACGTAGACGAGCGCGACGAGGACGGGGACTTCGATGAGGGGGCCCACGACGCCGGCCAGGGCTTGCCCCGAAGTGGCGCCGTAGGTGGCGATCGCCACCGCGATGGCCAGTTCGAAGTTGTTGCCGGCGGCGGTGAACGCCAGGGTGGTGGTGCGGGCATACCCCAACCGCAACAGAACTCCAAGGGCATATCCGCCGGCCCACATGATCGCGAAGTACCCCAGCAGTGGGATTGCGATACGAGCGACATCCCATGGCCGAGAAGCGATTTCGTGGCCTTGCAGCGCGAACAGGATGACGATGGTGAACAACAGCCCGTAAAGCGCCCACGGGCCGACCCGCGGCAGGAAACGGGTCTCATACCAGTGACGTCCCTTGGCCCGTTCGCCCAGCCGGCGCGACAAATATCCGGCCAACAGCGGAATGCCCAAAAAGATGAGTACGGATTTCGCGATCTGCCCCGGGCGGACGTCAACGCCGGTTTGCGGCAAGCCCAACCAGCCGGGTAGCACCGACAGGTAGAACCAGCCCAGGACGGCGAACCAGGCGACCTGAAATAGCGAGTTCAGGGCGACCAGGACAGCGGCGGCTTCGCGGTCCCCGCAAGCGAGGTCGTTCCAGATGATGACCATGGCGATGCAGCGAGCCAACCCGACGATGATCAGCCCGGTGCGGTACTCGGGCAGATCCGCCAGTAACAGCCAGGCCAGCGTGAACATCACCGCAGGCCCGACCAGCCAATTCAGCACCACGGAGGACGCCATGAGCTTGCGGTCGGCGGTCACCTCGCCGAGCCGGTCGTAACGGACCTTGGCCAGGACCGGATACATCATCACCAGCAGACCCAGCGCAATCGGCAACGAGATACCGTCCACCCCAACTG
>DATIOT010000235.1:0-2445 GCA_035472875.1 Mycobacterium sp. | reverse complement strand
CGGTCATGGTGGGGATGTGGTTGACATAGGGTTCCGCCACCATGGTGGACATGGTGGCGTCCACGTCCCGCGTTTCAAACTCGTACCGACAGTGAGCCTCCCACAACGCGGCAAGATCGTAAGCGGCCATCGCCAGCACCTTTCTCGGGGAGTTTCCAGCCTACGGTTAACCAGCACACTGTTACGGCTGAACGGACTGGGCGGCTCGCAACGCGGGCTTGAACCGCGAAACAGTGACCGCATAGGCCGTTGGACACTCCGCAAGGAGCCCTCGACGTTCAGCGCTCAGCAGCGCATAAACGAAGGTCGCCCACCCTTTCGGCGGACACCAGAAAGCCCGCGGTCGGGTACCGCAGCGGGTCAGTCCCGGCGCTGCGTATTGAAAAGCCCCAGCTCGAGGGTGTGCGCGATCTGGGTGATCGCGGCCTGGGCGCGCACGCTGTTGCCGGCCTTGTCCAGCGGCGGCGAGTAGGCAGCGATCGCCAGTTTGCCTGGCGACACTGCGACCAGGCCGCCTCCGACGCCGCTCTTGGCGGGCAGTCCGACGGTGTAGGCCCAGTCACCGGAACTGGTGTAGAGACCCTCCATCGTCATTTCGGCCAGCACGTGCGACACGTTGGCGTGTGCGATGACGCGCTTGCCGGTGACCGGGTTGATCCCCCCGTTGGCCAGCGTCGCACCCATAATCGCGAGGTCGACAGCGGTGACCAGCGTCGAGCACTGCTGGGTGTAGACGTCACAGGCCTCCATCGGGTCGCAGTACATGTATCCGCCGCAAAGCAGCAGCCACGCGATCGCGCGGTTGTGAAAGTTGGTGGCCCGCTCGGAGGCGGTGATTTCCTCGCTGATCGAGATCGCATGCCCGGCGAAATCGCTTTGGATCTGCAAGATCTGGCGCCAGCGGCCTTCAGCGTCGGTGGCCGACACCAGGCTGGTTGCCGTCATCGCCCCCGCGTTGACCATCGGCGACATCGGCTTGTCGTTGTGGAGTTCCAGCGCCAGCACCGAATTGAAGGCCGCACCAGTCGGATCGGCGCCCACCTTGCGGTGAAACTCGCGCGGACCTACTTGCTCCATCGCGAGCGCGGCAGTGAAGACTTTCGAGATCGACTCCAGCGCGAACTGACATCTTGCGTCGCCAGCCGAAAATGTCTGACCATCAACCCTCGCAACGCAGACCCCGAACAGCTGCGGGTCGACCTCCGCCAAGGCCGGTATGTAGCCGGCGTTCTTGCCGCGGCGGTTCTTCTTGTGCCTGGCGTGTGCCGCGGCGACCGCCTCGGCGATCCGGTCGGCGGCGATCGGTGCGGTGGCCGTGGCGGTCAATTCTGTTTCACCGCAGCATGTTCGGTTGAAGTCGTGGTCACGACACGATGGATGAATCCAAGTTTCGCGACGACGTGCGGGGAGATAGTGAACGGGTACAGGTCGTCGCGGCCCATCGAGTTGTTAACCCGGTTGAGCACCCCCGACAGCACTAACCAGTCGGCCATAATGTCCTCGATAGTGCCGTCGGCGTAGGATTCCCGAGCATCGACATTGACGGGCAGGTCCCACTTCACCCGATCAGCTTCGACAACGAGGCCCGAATCCGCGATCGTGGCTAGGGTTCCGGTGATGTGGAGATAGTGGGCAAAGGTTTCGGCGAAGTCTTCCCACGGGTGGGCGGTGGCGTACTCGGAAATGAAGTCGTGCTGCCAGTTCGCCGGTGCCTCGCTGTGGTAGTGGCGCTGTAGTGCGGCCTGGTAGTCCTGTCGATCATCGCCGAACATCGCCCGGGCGTCGTCGATGAGCGCGGTGTCCTGCACCAGCAGCATCTCGTAGTAATGGCCGACCTCGTGGCGGAAGTGGCCCAGCATCGTGCGATAGGGCTCACCCAGCTTGATGCGCAGACGCTCCCGGTATAACTCCAGCGACTCGGCCAGGTCGATGGTGATCACGCCGTTGGAGTGCCCTATCGTCACCGGCCGCCCCAGTGTCTTGCTCGACAGCAGATCGAACGCCAGCCCGCGTTGGTCCGCGTAGTACGGCTGGATGGGCAGGCCCAGGTCCATCAGCTCGAAGATCAACCGCCGCAGCGCCTTTAGGGTCGAATCGAGTTCGGCCATCGCCTCGGTATCATCCGGCGCCGGTCCTTCGCGCACGAAGCTGTCGGCATAACAGCGGCCGGATTCGGAATCGTCGGCGGTCAACCAATTGCAGCCGCGCTCCCAGTGCGCGCACCGAAACCAGCCACTGCCGTCCACCGTGACGGTTTGCGACG
The DNA here is from genome assembly GCA_035472875.1 of Mycobacterium sp. Classification (GTDB taxonomy): domain Bacteria; phylum Actinomycetota; class Actinomycetes; order Mycobacteriales; family Mycobacteriaceae; genus Mycobacterium. The sequence goes on along the minus strand of DATIOT010000235.1, from coordinate 182 downwards.
GTGCGCACACCCTCTGCCACGACGGGTAGTGGAAGCCGACCGTCGAGGTGCACGTCGGGCACTGCTGCTCCTCGAACGCGACCGCCTGTCCGCAGTTGGGACATCTGAAGGCTCGCACGGTCAGGGCCCGCCGGTGCTGTCCGGCGGCCGCGCGTTGTGACCGTAGGTAGGTGAAGCGATTA
>DATIOT010000234.1:0-4953 GCA_035472875.1 Mycobacterium sp. | reverse complement strand
GCGGCCCGCTCGGCGATGATCGCCGCCAGCTCGGTGATCGAGGGATCCGCACCCAGCAGCTCACCGATCAGCGCCGCGGTGTCCGAATCGCCCAGTGGGGCAAGCGCGATCGCCTGGGCGCCGTGCACCCGCATCAGCGCTCCCTGATATTCCGGGCGGGAGGTGATCAGCACCATCAACTTGGTCTGCGGGATCACCGTGAGGAAGTCGGCCAGCATCGACTCGCTGACCGCATCGATCCAGTGCGCATCCTCGATCAGGTAGAGCACAGGTTCGGTGCGCGCCAGCGACGCGGTGTTGATCAGTGCGGTCAACCGCCGCCGCCGCGCATCCGGGGCGATCGCGGGCAGCGGCACGTCGGGGTCGGCGATGCCGAGCAGATCATCAAGCAGCAGCAGATCTTCCGGGTCGGCATCCGGGACTTGTTCGCGGACCCGGGCGCGGGCGGCTTGGCCGTCGAGGTCGGCCACCCCGGTGCCCGCCCGCAGCAGCCGCGCCACCACCTGGAAGGAAATGTCACGGGCGTGGGATTCGCAGAAGGCCCATAACACCTCGAGCCCGCGACCGGCCGCGGCCGCCGCAACCTCCCGGGCCACCCGGCTCTTGCCGATGCCCGGCGGTCCCACCACATTCACCACACCACCGCGGCCCCCGATCACGCGGTCCACCATGGCGTCGAGGGCCGCCATCTCCCAGCGCCGACCGACCAGACTGGCCTCGGCGCGCCCGACCAGCCCATCCCGCTCGCTGATCGCCACCAGCCGGCGCGCGCGCACCGGTTCGTCTCTGCCCTTGATGCGCACCCACTCCGGTTCCGCCAGCACAGTGAGGTGCTCGACCAGCCGCGCGGTCGACTCCGACAGCATCACCCCGCCCGGGGGCGCCACCGATTCCATCCGCTGGGCAAACCCGACCTGCTCACCGATGGCTCCGTAGCCCAGCGACCCCGAACCGATCTCACCGGCGATCACCCGACCCGAATTCAGGCCCACCCGCAACCGCAGCGCCACGCCATCGCGGCGGGCCACCTCGGCCGCCAACCGGTTCGCCTCCTGCTGGATGGCCAGCGCGGCCAGACACGCCCGAAAAGCATGATCCTCCAACGCCACTGGGGCGCCGAAGATCGCCATCACCCCGTCGCCGGTGTACTCCACGGTCCCGCCGCCGTACCGGCGCACCACCGCGGCCGAGCGCTCCACCAGCTCGGTCATGATTTCGCGCAACCGCTCCATATCCACGGTGGCCGCGATGTCCATCGAGCGCACCACATCGGCGAACAGCACCGTCACCTGCTTGTACTTAGCCGTGTCACCCGAAGCCGCAATTGGGGCACCGCACTCGTCACAGAACTTGGCGTTCTCCCGCAGGCCAGTGCCGCATGAGCCGCACGCCACGCCCGCCGTCATCTGAGCACCGCCGATCCAGGGTCCCGACTACCCCGATCGCCCCAGAGTAGGGCGTTCACCACCAAGCTGATGGGGAAAATGGCTAGCCGACCGTAAGCCCGTGCGCCCCTCAGCGCAACCGAAGGTTGTTTAGCTGAATGCAGACCCCGCACAGCAAGCGTTACTGCGTTAACGCGACATCGGCGAGTCTTCCGACATCTTCGGCGGCGAGGTGACCGGCTCGATGCATCCAGATCAGCGTGTCACGGTACGTCTCGGCGACATCGCGGAAGTGCACCCCGAGTTTGCGGGTGGTGCGCTCGGTGTCGGCACCCGGCCAGCGCGTCATGAACTCCATGGCATCGCGCGTCAGCGGAAAGTCGAAGTCGTAGAAGCGCTTTACTACGTCGCCTGCTGAACCGGCGGCGCGCAGTAGTCCGCCCGGCACCCGGATGCGTCGGATGCGACGGCCAGTGAGGCTGTCCAGTAAGTGGAAATAGTCGGAGTAGGTCAGCATCTGGCCCGCGGCGGCATAGCGGTGCGGTCCGGCTGACATTTCCAAAAGTTGTAGGTGCAGCATCGCGAGGTCGCGGACGTCGACAACCTGAATGCCGCTCGAGGTGACCAATCCGATATCACGCACTAACGAGCGAAGGCCGTTGTTGGCCGCGCTCATCGTGGGGTCGTTCGGGCCGACGATGGCGGAGGGATAGGAGATGCGGATCGGCGCGCCGTGCTCCTGCAGTCGACGCACGTAACCCTCGGCTTGCGCTTTCGAGCGCGCGTATGCCGTGGTGCCGGGCGCGATCGGTAGTTCGGGTGAGAGGGACGGGCCGCCCGGCTCGAAGAAGACCCCGAGGCTCGAGACGTAGACGATGCTGGGCAGCCCACGCCGCACCGCGCCGCCTATCACCAGTTCGAAGCCGCGTGCGTTGGTGTCCTCGACGAGGCGCGCTGCCGCCCGGCGCAGGTCGACGAGGGCCGCTACGTGCACTACCCCGTCACAGCCGGCGAGTGCGTCGTCGACCGCGGACCCGTCCGTCATGTCGCCGACCACGACGTCTTCGGGGACAAAGCCATGAGGGTCGAAGACGTTGCGCACCTTGGCGCGATCGCGCACCAGGAGCCGCACCTCGTGGCCGGCGGCGAGCAGCGTGTGCACGGTGTGCGAGCCGGTAAACCCAGTGCCGCCCGTGATGAGCACCTTCACCGGGCGCTCCTTCCTCATCGCCCCCGGCAAGAAGCTCAACATAGCAATCGGACGGCCAAATTTGGGCAAATTCGCGGCGTTCTTGCCTTGGAGCTGCTTGAGGCCCCAGTAAAGTTGGATAAACCGCGAAGTCATCCAATTGTCATGCCGCGGCCAAGCTCCGCGTCCATCCTGCCGCAAACAGCAGGCGTGCGCCGAGCTAAGTCGTCGAACGATCCAACGCGGGCAGGGCAGAACCGGGCCTGCTATCTCCCTCGGCGCGTGCCTTCCGGCTTCAGGCCGGTCGCCCGAGAGCGTTGATCAGCGGGCCCCAGATTGCGTCAGTGTCCGGATTGCCGTGCACAAAGGCAACCGCCAGTGTGCCCTCCTCCCACGAGCGGGATTTGCATGCGAGCGGCTCTAACTCACGTCGGGGCGTCCGTAAGTTTACGGGCCGCTGGCCTTGCGCTCGTGGAGTTCTTTGAGCGCTCGCACCAATGAGGCCTCGATCAACTTGTCGTTGTCCACGGAGATGAAGTCGTGGACCCGCTTCTCGAGCAGGGCCCGTATCAACGGGTTGAACACCTCGTAGGTCTCGCGGAAGTAGACCCGGGTCTTGCCCTCTCCGAGGTCCTCCAGCCTGGTCCAGCCCGTGGCCTTGGACCACAGCGGCTTACCGATGGCGTCGTACCGCCACGACACCGGGCGCCGGGCCTCGGTGATCCACTCCCAGGACTGGGCCTTGCCCCCTGAGAGCAAATACTTCGGCACGGGAAAGTGGCAGTGCCGCACCAGCCCGTTGCCCTCCTCGTCACCGGGGTGGAGGATCTCGATCTTCACAGAGTCCGACTCGAAACCCGCCCGGTTGCGCTTCCACATCACATCCCATACCTGGTCGGGCGTGCCTTCGACGACGAAATCAAACCTGTGGTCTTGCATAGCCTCTCCTCTGGCCGTGGTGTCCTCTGCAGCTCACGTCGCGTCCGCGGTGCCGCCTGGGACCGCGGCCAGTTGCGACTTCAGCACCTTGCCTCCGGCGTTCCTCGGCAGCGCCGGAAGGTAGTGGACGTGGCGGGGCACCTTGTAGTCGGCGAGCCGCTGGCCGGCAAAGCTTTGGAGCTCGGCGGTCGATACCGTAGCTCCCGGTCGCAGGACGACATAGGCGGCGATGTCTTCACCCAGCACCTCGTGAGGAATGCCGACCACCGCGGCCTCGACCACTTCCGGGTGGGTCTGCAGGACCGCCTCGACGTCGTCCGCATAGATGTTCAAGCCCCCTCGGACAACCATCTCCTTCTTGCGCCCGGATATGTAGAGATAGCCGTCGGCGTCGAGGTGGCCGAGGTCGCCGGTGTGCAACCAGCCGCCTTCCCACATGCGGGCGGTGGCTTCGGGGTTGCGGTAGTACTCGCGGTGTCCACGGGGGTTGCGGGTGATGACTTCGCCGGTCCCGCCGGTGGGCAGGACCTTTCCCTCGTCATCGACGATCCGCACTTCCACGGGCGGCGTGGGCCGCCCGACGGCGCCCGGCCGTGTGCGTGCTCCCTCGGGATCCATCGTGAAGGTGGCGTGCCCGCCTTCGGTCATGCCGTAACTGTTCAGAACGGCGGCTCCGGGCAATCGGGCCTGTAGGCGCTCCACGGTGTCCGGGGAAAGCGGGGCACTCCCCAGGATCAGCGATTTCAGACTCGACAGGTCGGCCGTGTCGAACTCGGGGTGATGGATCAGGAGCCTGGCCATGGCCGGCACCACAAAGGCGATCACCGGCCGCTCGCGCTCAACGATGTCGAGCCATCGCCTGGCGTCAAACCTGGGCAGGTACAACACGGTCATGCCCGTCTTCATCGGGTTGTAGATGAAGCCGAGGCCGGCAAAGGTGAACACCGGGGTGGCGCTGAGCCACTTCAATCCGTTCCATGACGGAAGGGCGTTCGGCAGCAGGGCGATGTTGCCGTGCCGCACGGCCACGCCCTTCGGCATGCCCGTGGTGCCCGACGTGTACATGACGTCGGCCAGATCGGTTGCGTCGACGGGTATCTGGATGGCCGACGCGTCCTCGCTCTTGACGTCTTCGAGGTCGGCGAACCGGCCGTGCCCCGACGGGCCGACGCTGGCCACGACGGCCAACGACGCCAGGGACGTCGACAACGGGGCGACGGCGTCTTCGAACGCGCCACTGCAAACGACCGCGGTGACCTCGGCGTGCTCGAGGATCGACCGCATCTCGGGGGGAGACAGCCGGTTGATCATGGGCACGGACACGGCGCCGATCTTGTGGACCGCGCTGTAGGTGACGATGAAGTCGAGGATATGCTCAGACTCGAGATCGATGGCGACCAAGTCCCCCTTCCGGACGCCCTTGGCCTGCAGGCCACGGGC
>DATIOT010000233.1:0-8507 GCA_035472875.1 Mycobacterium sp. | reverse complement strand
TCGTCGGCTCGTGACCGATGACCAGCAAGGTGGCGACCGTGTCGGCGGTCGCGCTCATCTCGTCGATCATCGTCCCCGGAGTGGCGCCGTAAAGCTGCTCGCTGTACCGCACCGGGGCGTCGATGCCGGTGTTCGCCAGGGTCTGCCGCGCACGCGTCGCGGTGGAGCACAGCACGCTGTCGATGGTGGGCACGTTGGCACGCAGCCAGTCGCCGGCCAGCCCGGCTTCCCGGATGCCGCGGGGCGCCAAGGGCCGGTCATGGTCGGCGACCCCGTCCGGGTAGGCAGATTTCGCATGACGCATCAAGAGCAAGGTGCGCTGACGATTCATCGGACTCACGTTAATCAGTGCAGTACCAAAGCTGCTACCACTCGCCGTCGTCATCCCCGTTGCGTAGGAGTTTCTCGGGGTGATGGAAGGTATTGGTTCTGGGTTGGCCGCGAACCGTCAAAGTACCCTTTTAGACCGACCAACCCGAACGTTGCCCATCGCGCCGACGACCCGTGGGCTCAACCCTGCCGGTGTGCGCATCCAGTGGAAGGCCAGCCCTGGGGGCAGCCATTCAGCAGTCGACGGTGAGGTCGCGGGCCCGCAGGTAGATGGCGTCGGGGCTGCGGGTGGGGATCTCGCGCGCCAGGGCTTCGAGCTGGGGGCCCTGGGGCAGGGCTCCCTGGTGAGCCACCAGGAACCTCACGATGGGGCGAGTCTCCCCGACTGTCCAGCGTGTGTCTGTCACGTCGCTCCTATCAATCGCGTGCTCACTGCGGCTCGCGGGACTCGCATGCGATGCCGTTGTGGTCCTTGTCCAGCGCGGGCCGGTAGGCCGGGTCACCCGCCTCCCTGTTCGGGCCGCCCCTGCTCTCATCGGGGGTGGTCACAATTTGTCGTTCTTCCAGAACTCCTGAAGGTACGCAACCAGATCGATGGTTCCCCCGCACACCAGCTCGGCGTCGGTGATCTCGCGCAGCGAATCGGCCCGAGCTACTTGGTGTGGGGTCTTGCCGGTGACGCCGGAATGCTCACTCATAGTTCCCTCGCATTCTCATTGCAGCGTTTATGCTTTTTAGGTTCGCTCGCCCAACCGGCATTCAGTAGAGGTCTTGATGTTGTGGGGTCACAAAGCTCCCTTGTGCCCTCCTAGCTGCGCCATATATGCGTGGAACCGGCCCCGGCCCCGGCCCCGATGGAGGATAAGGCTGGGGCCGGTCCACATTCTCGGCGGGCGCCGGGAGAAACCCGAACAGGGTTGGCACTCCTCGACGGCGCCGCCAAGCCTAGGCGGCGGTGCAGAGCGCGGGTGCCGGCTGACGGAGGGTCGTACTGAACCAGATCGGCCTAGTCCGCGTCTAGTAGTTGTTCGGGCCGCCCCCGATCCTCCACCCCCCTCGATGGCGGCCCGAACCATGTCAGACGACCTGGCGACGAACGGCCCCGGCTGAGGGAGTAAAGCCCAGCCGGGGCCGTCGCCGTTGAACTCAAAAGTGTCCACGGCCGTGAACCCTTTACGGTGGAGCCGGCCCCGGACCAGGAGGCGACTGGGGCCGGCCCCACCCTCGATGTTGCCGGGAGAACCCGCCTCGACTAGAGCGGGTGGCACTCCTCGACCGGCGCGCCAAGCCTTGAGGGCGCATTCAGCTGGGGTGTTCGAGTTCTGTTCGGGCCTGGTCGATTTGGTCGTAGGCGTACGTCACAATCTCGGCGGTGGTCATCGCCTCACCCCTGCGGGCGAGCGATTCGTAGGTCGCCTCACCGAGTACATCGCGCAGATGGGTGATCGCGGTGGTGATTTCAGGGAACGCCGCCGCAGAGAAAGGACTGAGCGCGAACCCGGCGATGGTGGCCGCCGGTTCGTAGCGTCCGAGCCGGTCGAAAAGGGCGGCGAGGATGGCCAGCGGGACGCGGAGCGTCGTGGTGTCGCCCGAATTGTGCCAGTTGCGGATTGTCAGAGTGAGGTGATCGAATGCGGACACGGTGTCGCCGTGTTCGGCCTCAAGTCGTGCCAGAAACAGCGCCAGGGAGGCCGCGTCGAGGCGGTTGCCGCTGTCTTGAGCGATCACCAGACCCCGGCCGAGGGCGTTAAGCGCCCCGACGGGATCTGCGTCACGGAAAGCCGAACCGTAGGCAGCGAGGGCGAGCGCGAGCAAGTGCGGGTTGCCTGTTGCCTCCGCAGCCTCGATGAGGCCATCCGCGGAAGCCATCGCCTCCCCACAATCGGTCACTGAAAGGGCGACAACCAGCCATGACCGGATGTGGACGTGGGTGTCGCGGCGGCGTGCGAGCTGGGCGCGGCATAACTCGGCCAACCGCTCGGGCTGCCCGATGGTTAGGTACACAGTTCCAAGCCAGGCTTCGATGCCGCCCGGCAGCGCGTCGCGGCTCCTGCCGAGAACGATCTGGCCTGCGTCGCTGTAGTGGACGGCCGCCTCGATCCGTCCGGTCGCGAAGCACTGCGACGCAATCACGTACAGGAACGCCAGCCGGGGGTGGTCGACCGCGCGGGCGGGCTCGATCAACTCTTCAGCCCAGGCGACCGGCTCAAAGGTTTGGACCGCAGCACCGAGCCACCCCGCATAGCTGGCGATTGGGGCGGCGACATCCAGATCGCCGTGGTCGGCGGCCCAGCGGAAGGCGGTGCGCAGATTGGCCAGCTCGACGGTGAACCAGTCATAGGCCTGTCGCTGGCGGGGGCTGTCCCACCGGGCCCGGATGTCGGCTTCCCGTCCGGCGAAGTACCGCGAGTGGGCGGCCCGAATCTCGGATGCTTCGCCACCGGCGACGAGTTGGTCCTCGGCGAACTGGCGGATCGTCTCCAGCATCGCAAACCGGGTCCGCCCCGAGGACCGGTCGGCGACCAACAGCGACTTGCGCACCAGGGCATCGAGCAGATCCAGGGTGGCGAAGTCGTCATCGGAACCCATGACGGCGCAGGCACTTTCGAGGTCGAATCCCCCGGCGAACACCGAACACCGCTCCAGCACCGGTTTCTCCGCGTCATCGAGGTGATCGTAGGACCACGCCACCGCGTGGCGCAGCGTTTGGTGGCGTGACAAGCCGCGCCGGGAGCCGACCAGTAGCCGGAACCGGTGATCGAGACGATCACGCACCTCGCTGGCGGTCATCGACGCCATCCGCGAGGCCGCCAACTCGATGGCCAACGGGATCCCGTCGAGTCTGCGGCAGATTTCCACCACAGCGTCCGCCTCGCCGGGCTGGGCCAGCGAGAAGTCCGACACGACACTTTGGGCACGGTCGACGAAAAGGTTCACGGCGGCGGATTCGGTTCCGGAGTTGACGTCGAGCGACGGGACACGCCATAACTGTTCTTCGCTGACCCCCAATCCTTCGCGGCTGGTCGCCAGAATCGTTACGGTCGCCGAGGCGGCCAGGATCGCCTCGACCAGATCCGCGACGCTGTCGACAACGTGCTCGCAGTTGTCGAACACCAGCAGCCGCGACCGGCCCTCCAAGGCGGAGGCCACCGACTCGGTCACTGTCTTGCCCGGTTGCTGGGTGATGCCCAACACCGCCGCGACGGCGTCGGGCACCGCCGCCGGATCGGCGACCGCGGCCAGCTCGAAAAGCCAGACGCCGTCGGGGAACTCATCGGCCAGCCGCCCCACCACCTCGGTCGCCAGGCGGGTCTTGCCGACCCCACCTACCCCGGTCAACGTGACCAACCGATGAGCCTTCACCGCGGCCTGCAGCTCGGCGACCTCCGACTCACGCCCGATGAAGCTCGTGGTCGCCGCCCGCAAATTTCCCGGACTCGCATCCAGTGCCTGCAGGGCCGGGAACTCCGTGCGTAACCCTGTCGCTCGTACCTGGAACACCCCGATTGGTGTCGGCAGATCCCGCAACCGCCGCGGCCCCAAATCCACCAGGTCCACTCCGCTGAGCAGACCCGCCGTCGACTCGGCCAACAGGACCTGACCGCCATGGCCCGCAGCCATCACCCGCGCAGCACGATTGAGCACCGCACCGAAGTAATCCCCGTCGCGCAGCTCGGCTTCGCCGGTCGCGATCCCCATCCGCACCGGCAACTCCAGCGCCCGCTGCGCGGCCACCGCCGCATCCACCGCCGAGCGCGGCGAGGCGAACGCGGCGCACACCCCGTCCCCGGTGTGCTTGAACAACCATCCCCGGTGCGCCTCAATCGCCCCGCGAAGTACCAAGTCGTGCGCGGCCAGCGCCGCCCGCATTCCCTCCGCATCGGCCTCCCACCGACGGGTCGAACCCTCCACATCGGTGAACAAAAACGTCACCACCCCCGAAGGAGCAGCCGCCGCAGGAGGGGACACCCCTGCAGAATCTCACAACAGACGCGCTCCTACCTGCCACATCGGCGGAATCCGGCCCAGACCCCCGCCGCGAGGCGCTTATAGCTCGGGCGCGTTTTCACGGTGGATCCGCCACCGGGTCCCATGGCACATCCGCCATGGCAACGGGATCCGCGATCAGCTCGGCTATAGACGCCGTGTCGTAGGCCCTCCACACCTCACCCATGCCGCCGCGGCCCAGCAACTCGACAAGGCGACAATAATCACGTCTTAGTACGCCCCGGGGTTTTCTTGGTGTTTCCAGAAGAATTCATCCGTCGACTTGAGCGGTGCCCAATGATCGTCTGGCACAACCAACTACCGAAACCCGCGTACGAGCGCGTCGCCGCGCAAAGAGAGCTAGACCAACTCGCCTTCCTACTCGATCCGGTCGGGACCCTCGGGTGCCTCCGGGAAGCGCGATCGGAGACATCCCTGCCAGTGCCAGGCACTCATTGATCATGTGCGGCTGGTCGACGTAGTTGGCTTCGAACGCCAACTCTGCCCAACGGGCCCGGGTGCCGCGGGCATGGATCAAATCCAGCAGACGCTGGAATCGAAGGATCCGGCCAAACCGCTTGGGGCCATAGCCAACAGCGGCCGCAAACCGGCGGCGCAACTGTCGCTCGCTGAGATCGACAGCGGCGGCCAGACTAGAAACCGGCCGACCTGGGTTTCGGCGCATTATCCCTATCGCCCGGGTGACCGCGGTATCGACCGACGGTTCGGCGTCGGCGAGATAGCCAGTCAACACGTCCTGCAGGGCCATCACGCGCTGACTGGGAGTCGTTGCGGCGAGAACCTTCTCGGCCATGAGGCAGCCGTGGACGCCGAAGATCGAATCGACATGAACCCGGTGTTCGGTGAAGTCGCTGACCGGCCGCCCGACGACGGCGGCCGCTGCGCCCGGCCGCAATCGAAGGCCGGCGAGCACGCATCCGTTGTCTGGCCGCAGATCGTAGAAAGTGGTGGCGGGCCCGGCGAGCATGGGATCGCCCTGCGAACTGACGAACAGGTCAACACAGCCATCCGGCATCACACGGAGAGACCGAGTCGCCGAGCCCGACCGCACCCAACCGCATTCCACCAACGGCGCAAGTCGTCGATCGGGGGCGAAACTCCTGGTACAACGCGACCACCACATGCCAACTGACAGTCATCTAGTGGGTATCAAAACACACGGGCTTCGAGGCATGCCGGTGCGCGTCCCCCGAGTTGTCGGTGTCCAGACCTAGACTCGCGGTGCCTTGATAGCCACGCAATTTGGGAAAGGGGGCCGCCGGGATGCGATTCCTGCACACCGCCGACTGGCAGCTGGGCATGACCCGGCACTTTCTTGCCGGCGATGCCCAGCCACGGTATTCGGCGGCTCGGCGCGACGCGGTGGCCGGTCTGGGCGCGCTGGCGGCAGAGGTGGACGCCGAGTTCGTCGTGGTGGCCGGTGACGTTTTCGAGCACAATCAGCTCGCCCCGCAGGTGATCGGGCAGTCCTTGGAAGCCATGCGCGCCATCGGTATTCCGGTTTACTTGCTGCCGGGCAACCACGATCCGCTGGACGCGTCATCGGTGTACAGCAGTGCGCTGTTCACCGCCGAATGCCCGGACAACATCGTGGTTCTTGATCGGGCCGGCATCCATCATGTTCGTCCCGGGCTGGAGATCGTGGCTGCCCCATGGCGGTCCAAGGCCCCGACCACCGACCTGGTCGCTGAAGTCCTCGAGGACCTGCCCCCGAGCTCGGCGATGCGGGTGCTCGTCGCCCACGGCGGTGTCGACGTGCTTGACCCCGATCGAGACAAACCCTCGCTGATCCGGCTCGCCAAACTCGATGACGCGCTGGCCCGCGGCGCGGTGCACTATGTGGCATTGGGAGATAAGCATTCGCTCTTCCAGGTCGGCAACAGCGGCCGGGTCTGGTACTCAGGCTCGCCGGAGGTCACCAATTTTGATGACGTCGAGTCCAATCCGGGTCATGTCCTGGTCGTCGAGCTCGACGAAAGCGACCCGCGAGGCGCCGTGTCCGTCACGGCCCGGGATGTGGGCCACTGGCGGTTCGTGACGTTGCACCGTCAGGTCGACACCAGCCGCGACATCGCTGACCTTGACATGAACCTTGACCTGATGACCGAGAAGGACCGCACCGTGGTGCGACTGGCACTGACCGGCTCGTTGACGGTCACCGACCGCGCCGCGCTGGATGCCTGCCTGGACAGATACGGACGGCTGTTCGCCTGGCTGGGTCTATGGGAAAGCCATACAGATCTGGCGGTGATACCGGCTGACCGAGAGTTCACCGATCTCGGCATCGGAGGGTTCGCTGCCGAGGCCATCGATGAGCTGGTGGCAACGGCACGCGAGGGCGACGCCGAGTCCGCCGTCGACGCCCAGGCGGCCCTGGCACTCTTGCTACGGCTCGCCGATAGAGGTGCGGCATGAAGCTGCACCGGTTGGTCCTGACGAACTACCGCGGCATCGCGCACCGTGAGATCGAATTTCCCGACCACGGCGTGGTTGTGGTGTGCGGCGCCAACGAAATCGGCAAGTCGTCGATGATTGAAGCGTTGGACCTGCTGCTGGAATCCAGGGACCGCTCGACGCGGAAAGAAGTCAAGCAGGTCAAGCCGACCAACAGCGACGTCGGCTCCGAGGTCACTGCCGAAATCAGCTGTGGCACTTATCGTTTCATCTACCACAAGCGTTTCCACAGGAAGTGTGAGACGGTGTTGACGGTGCTGGCGCCGCGCCGCGAGCAGCTGACCGGCGACGAAGCCCACGAACGGGTCCGGGCGATGCTGGCCGAGACGGTGGACAACGACCTGTGGCACGCCCAGCGCGTGCTGCAGACCGCGTCGACCGCCTCGGTGGATCTGTCCGGTTGTGATGCGCTGTCGCGTGCGCTCGATGTCGCGGCCGGCGACGACGCAGCTTTGTCTGGCACCGAGCCGTTGCTTATCGAGCGCATTGACGCCGAGTATGCGCGCTACTTCACGCCCACCGGACGTCCCACCGGGGAGTGGTCCGCTGTGATCTCTCGACTGGCCGATGCCGAGGCTGCGGTGGCGGAATGCGCGGCGGCAGTCGCCGAAGTCGACGACCGGCTACGTCGCCATTCCGTCTTGACCGAGGAAGTGGCCGAGCTGTCGCAACTACGGCTCGCGGCCGGCCCGCGGTTGGCCGTCGCGCAGGCTGCCGCCGACAAGACCGCAGAGCTCACCCGCCAAGCACGTGAAGCCAAGCTGGTCGCTGAGGCTGCGGCCGCGACTAGCGCCGCGGCGGCCGCCGCCCACGGCGGGCGGTTGCGGCTGCTAACCGAAATCCAAACCCGCACTGCAACTGTGGCCGCTGCCGAGGCCGATGCGGAAGAAGCCGCTGACGCGCAGTCGACGGCGCGTGCCGGCGCCGAGGCCTCCGATGCGGCGGTCGAGGAGGCCGCCCAGGTCCTGACAGATCTGCAACACCGCGTCGAATCCGCTCGGCGCACCGTCGACCAGTTCGCCGATCGAGAGGAGGCAGATCGGCTGACCACTCGGCTGGCCAAGATCGATGCCCTCCAGCGTGACCGCAACCGGGTCTGCGAGGAGCTCTCCGCAGTCGTCCTGACCGAGCAGCTACTGCAGCGCACCGAAAGCGCTGCGGCCGCAGTCGATCGCACCGGCGACCAGCTGGCGTTGATTTCAGCGGCGGTGGAGTTCACCGCCGCCACTGATATCGAGCTCACCGTTGGCGACCACCGCGTGTCATTGTCGGCAGGTCAAAGCTGGTCTGCGACCGCCACCGGCCCGACCGAGGTGCAGGTTCCCGGGGTTCTGACTGCGCGGGTCACCCCCGGCGCGACCGCACTCGATATTCAGGCCAAATATGCTGCAGCACGACAAGAGCTGACCGCTGCGCTGGCCGCAGCTAACGTCCCCGACCTTGCGGCGGCACGATGCGCCGATCATCGGCGTCGCGAACTGCAGAGCAGCCGGGACCAGTTGAGCGCGACGCTGTCCGGCCTGTGCGGCGATGAAGAGACAGATCAACTGCGCTCACGGTTGGCGCAGTTGCGTGCCGGTCAACCGGTCGAATCCGATGTCTTCGCGACGGATATCACAGCTGTCCGTGCCGAACTCGATGCGGCAGAGGCCGCTCGGGCGGCCGCGGAGGCCGATTGCCAGACGCATCGTCGCATCGCTGCGGCCGCCGCGGCC
>DATIOT010000232.1:0-6583 GCA_035472875.1 Mycobacterium sp. | reverse complement strand
CGTCCTCCAGTGACGTGCATCCCGTGTCCTCTCGTAGTTGGGTCGGCGTGGTGTGGGCGACCAAACTGCCTTCGCGCATCAGCAACAGCTCACCGCAGTGGTCGGCTTCGTCCATCACGTGGCTGGAGACCAGCAGCGTGGTCCCGTCGCGGGCGAGGTCGACGAACTGCTCCCAGAGGTCCACCCGCAGCACGGGGTCCAGGCCCACCGTGGGCTCGTCGAGCACGAGCAGATCGGGTTGGCAGACCAACGCGCACGCCAGGGACACCCTGGTGCGTTGGCCGCCGGAAAGGTTGCCGCAGAAGGCGGTCCGGTGATCCGTCAGGCCCACGCGTTCGACGGCGGTATCTGCGGCGCTGTTGTCGAAGCCATACAGCGAGGCAAAATAGCGGACGTTATCGATGATCCGCAGGTCGTTGTAGATGGTCGGGTCTTGAGGCAGATAACCGACGCGACGCCGCAGCATCGCAGATCCGGCGGGATGGCCGAGCACCGTCACGGTTCCCGACGTCACGATCTGGGTGCCGACGATGCAGCGCATCAGCGTCGTCTTGCCGCAGCCGGACGGGCCGAGCAGACCGGTGATGCTGCCCTGGGCGATGTCTACCGAAAAGTCGTGCAGGGCCGGGCGTTTGCCGCGGATCACCCGCAGGTGGTTGATGCTGATGGCCGGCTCTCCACCGCTCGACATTAATTCATCATGCGATGAAATCATCATGTGATGAATATCCGCCCTTGGCGTGGGATTGTCAAGGGCCAATGCTTGATGGTGGTGACCCGCTGCGCCCAGCCCCGCTGGGTTCGCGATCACCACGGGGCACAATCTGTGCGGTGAGCGCTGATCAACTGCTGGGCGACCCGGTCGCGGCCGCGCATCGACTTCTCGGCGCCACCATCACCGGACGGGGCGTGGGCGCCGTCGTCGTCGAGGTCGAGGCGTACGGCGGGGTCCCCGACGGTCCCTGGCCGGATGCGGCGGCCCATTCATACCGCGGCCTCAATGGCCGTAACGCCGTAATGTTCGGGCCGCCCGGGCGGCTCTACACCTATCGCAGCCACGGCATCCATGTCTGCGCCAATGTCGTGTGCGGACCCGACGGGACGGCGGCCGCTGTCTTGCTGCGGGCCGCCGCTATCGAGGACGGCACCGATGTCGCACGGTCCCGGCGCGGCGACGCGGTCCGCCCCATCGCGCTGGCGCGCGGCCCCGGAAATCTATGCTCGGCGTTGGGAATCACCATGGGCGACAACGGGATTGATGTATTCGACCCGAAGAGCCCGGTCACGCTGACACTCAACGAGGTGCCTGGCGCGGTGTCGGGCCCACGCGTTGGGATCAGCCAGGCCGCCGACCGGCCGTGGCGACTGTGGCTCGCCGGCCGACCGGAAGTCTCCGCCTACCGCCGCAGCCCCCGTGCGCCGGCGCCGGGCGCCAGCGACTAGCCGGGATCATCCTGGAAGACTCTTCTCCCATGATCCTCGACGAGCTGGGCTGGCGCGGGCTGATCGCACAGTCCACCGACCTCGATGCGCTGGCCGCCGAGGCCCAGCGCGGGACGATGACGGTGTACGCGGGCTTCGATCCCACCGCGCCGAGCCTGCATGCCGGACATCTGGTGCCGTTGCTCGCGTTGCGGCGCTTTCAACGCGCAGGCCACCGCCCAATTGTGCTCGCGGGCGGTGCCACCGGCATGATCGGTGACCCGCGTGACGTCGGTGAACGCGCTCTCAACGAAGCGGACACCGTCGCGGAATGGACCGAGCGGATCCGCGGACAGCTCGAACGATTCGTCGACTTCGACAGCTCACCGACGGGCGCGATCGTCGAAAACAACCTCGAGTGGACGCGCGCCATGTCGGTGATCGAGTTTCTGCGCGATGTCGGCAAGCACTTCTCGGTCAACGTGATGCTGGATCGCGACACCATCCGGCGGCGTCTGGAGGGCGAGGGCATCTCCTACACCGAGTTCAGCTACATGCTGCTGCAGGCCAATGACTGCGTCGAATTGCACCAGCGGCACGGCTGCACGCTGCAGATCGGCGGCTCGGATCAGTGGGGCAACATCATCGCCGGGGTCCGCTTGGTTCGCCAGAAGCTCGGCGTGACAGTGCATGCGCTCACGGTTCCGCTGGTGACCGCTGCCGACGGCACCAAGTTCGGCAAATCCACCGGCGGCGGCAGCTTGTGGCTGGATCCGCAAATGACCAGCCCGTACGCCTGGTACCAGTACTTCATCAACACCGCCGACGCCGATGTGATCCGGTACCTGCGCTGGTTCACCTTTTTGTCGGCCGACGAGCTGGCCGAGTTCGAGCAGGCCACGGCCGAGCGTCCGCAACAACGCGCTGCGCAGCGCCGGCTCGCCAGCGAGCTCACCGTTCTGGTGCACGGCGAGGCGGCCACCGCGGCCGTCGAGCACGCCAGCCGGGCACTCTTCGGTCAGGGTGAGTTGAGCAGACTCGACGAGGCGACGCTGGCAGCGGCATTGCGCGAGACTTCGGTCGCCGAGCTCAAACCCGGCGGCCCCGACGGGATCGTCGACCTGTTGGTGGCCAGCGGACTATCAGACAGCAAGAAAGCGGCCCGGCGCACGATCAGCGAAGGCGGCGTTTCGGTCAACAACGTTCGCGTTGAAAGCGACGAATGGGTGCCGCAGAACACCGACTTCCTGCACGGGCGCTGGCTGGTGTTGCGCCGCGGCAGGCGCAATATCGCCGGCATAGAAAGGGTCTAGAACGGCCTGCGCCAGTACTACTCGTATGGCGCGCAGAGGTGCTGCGAAACGCGTTAGTGTGCAAACCTTCATCTCACCGTGTTGTAAATGTGACACTTGCTCACCACTGTTGTCACAGTGATTTGCGCGCCAGAGGTCTATAGATGGACTTTGCGGGTGGGCGGGCGGACGACGGGCCTTCGATTTGTGGCCTTGATTGCGGGGCTGGCCGCCGCGGCTGCGACGTGGGCGGCTCCCATACGCGCCGACATGCTCGGCAATGCATTTCTGTCGGCGCTGACGAATGCCGGTGTTCCCTATACCCAACCGGCAAGCACGACGGCGGCGGGCCAGTCGGTCTGTCCGATGCTGTTCCAGCCGGGTGAGTCGTTCGACTCGGTCGTGTCCGAAATGGCCGCCAGCAGAGGAATGCCCCAGAAAACAGCGGGCGTATTTACGATCGTGGCGATAGCGACGTACTGTCCGTCGGTACTCGCACCGCTTCTGAACGGCCGACTGCAGGCCTAGTTCGCCCGGTCACTGACTTTCGCTGTGCCCGTATCCTTTGCAGGGTGGTCGACGACAGGCGTGGTCGGGACGGGAAGCGACGGCTGCGTTCGGCCTCCGGCTGGTCAGGACCAGGCGGTGCGCGCCCGGCCCAGCCGCAGAGCAGTGCCCCCGACGGTGACCGCGCACCCCAAGACGGACCCCCGATACCGCCCGGTGTTGATGCCAGGCAACTGGCACCCGAAATCCGGCGCGAACTGAGCACCTTGGACCGTGCTACCGCCGACGCGGTGGCACGCCACCTGGTCGCCGCCGGTGAGTTGCTCGACGAGGACCCGGAGGCCGCTCTGAGTCACGCCCGTGCGGCACGGGCTCGGTCGAGCAGGATCGCCGCAATCCGCGAAGCCGTCGGAATCGCCGCCTACCACTGCGGCGATTGGGCCCAGGCGCTGGCCGAATTGCGCGCTGCCCGAAGGATGGGCAGCAAGTCGTCGTTGCTTGCGTTGATCGCCGATTGCGAACGCGGTCTTGGCCGTCCGGAGCGGGCGATCGAACTGGCGCGCGGGCCCGAGGCAGCCCAACTCAGCGGTGACGACGCCGACGAGTTGCGCATCGTTGCCGCCGGCGCTCGCTCGGATCTCGGGCAGCTGGAGCAGGCGCTGACCATCTTGTCCACCCCGCAGCTCGACCCAAGCCGCATCGGCTCGACGGCTGCCCGATTGTTTTACGCCTATGCCGACACGCTGCTGGCGCTCGGCCGCGACGACGAGGCGCTGCAGTGGTTTTTGCGCTCCGCGGCCGCGGATGTCGAAGGCGTCACCGACGCCGAAGATCGGGTTAGCGAGCTCGGCTGACGTGACGGGCCCGGATGGAATGAAAACCATTGCGCAGGAATATGACTGCCTGCTGATAGACCTGGACGGCACGGTGTTTCGCGGAACTCAGCCCACTGACGGCGCCGTGCAGTCGCTAAGTGAGGTGCGCAGCCGCAAGCTTTATGTCACCAACAACGCCTCGCGCAGTCCCGACGAGGTTGCTGCGCACCTACGCGAACTCGGCTTCACCGTCACGGGTGAGGACATCGTCACCAGTGCCCAGAGCGCCGCCCACGTGCTCGCCGACAAACTAGCGCCCGATTCGCGGGTGCTGATCGTGGGCACCGAAGCATTGGCCAATGAGATCGCCGCGGTCGGACTGCATCCGGTACGCCGGTACGACGACAACCCGGTCGCCGTCGTCCAGGGCCTGTCTACGACCATCGGCTGGCCGGATCTGGCCGAGGCCGCGCTGGCCATCCGGGCAGGCGCGCTCTGGGTGGCGGCCAACATCGACCCCACGTTGCCCACCGAGCGTGGCCTGCTGCCCGGTAACGGATCCCTGGTCGCCGCGCTGCGAACGGCCACCGGCGCCGAACCCCAGGTGGCGGGCAAACCGTCGCCGACGCTGCTGACAGACGCGGTGGCGCGCGGCGATTTCCACGCGCCATTGGTGATCGGCGACAGGCTGGACACCGACATCGAGGGCGCCAACGCCGCCAAGCTGCCCAGTCTGATGGTGCTCACCGGGGTCAGTACCGCGCGGGAAGTTGTCAACGCCGAACCCGCCCATCGGCCCACCTATATCGGCTACGACCTGCGTTCGCTGCATCAGGAGGGCAAGCTGCTCGCGGTCGCACCGCAGGCCGGCTGGCACGTCGACATCGGTGACAAGACGGTGACAGTCAGCGGTGCCGGCGACGATGACGGGGACGGGCTGTCGATCGTGCGCGCTGTCGCCAGCGCGGTGTGGGGCGCACCGTTCGACGGGCGGCCAGTGCGGATCGAGGCCGCCGGCGACCGGGCCCGCGACGCCCTGCAGCGCTGGTCTCTGGTGCACGGCGACTAGCGGGTGACTAGCGTAGAAACGCAATGAATAAAGATCCTGATCAGATTCGCGCTGATATCGACGCGCTGCTTGCGCAGCTGCCCGACCCCGCCGATGCGGAAAACGGGCCGTCTCTTGCCGAGCTCGAAGAGATAGCACGCCGTCTTGCCGAGGCGCACGATGTGCTGCTGCAGGCGCTGGAGTCGGCGGAGAAGGGCTGAGTGCGCGCATGCCTCGACGCGCCCGCGTTGACGCCGAGCTGGTCCGGCGCGGCCTCGCGCGATCTCGTCAGCAGGCCGCGGAGTTGATCGGCGCCGGGAAGGTCAGTATCGACGGCCTGCCGGCGGTCAAGCCGGGCACCGCCGTCGCCGTCACCGCGGCTTTGACCGTCGCCGACGATGGCGAACGCGCCTGGGTGTCGCGCGGAGCGCACAAACTCATTGGTGCGCTGGACGCCTTCGGGATACCCGTCGCGGGCCGTCGCTGCCTGGACGCCGGCGCGTCGACGGGCGGATTCACCGAGGTTCTGCTGGATCGTGGCGCCGCCCAAGTGGTGGCCGCCGATGTCGGGTACGGCCAGCTCGCCTGGTCGCTGCGTTCCGATCCCCGGGTGATCGTCGTCGAGCGGACCAATGCTCGTGACCTGTCACCCGACGCGATCGGCGGGCGGGTCGATCTGGTGGTCGCTGACTTGTCATTTATCTCTTTGGCGACGGTGTTGTCCGCGCTGGCTGGATGCGCTTGCCCCAGCGCGGATATCGTTCCCATGGTGAAGCCGCAGTTTGAGGTGGGGAAGGGCCAGGTCGGTGCCGGCGGGGTGGTCCACGACGCCGGGTTGCGTGCCGACTCGGTGCTGACTGTCGCGAGGCGTGCCGGGGAGCTGGGCTGGCACACCGTCGATGTCACGGCCAGTCCGCTACCTGGCCCGTCGGGCAATGTCGAATACTTCTTGTGGCTGCGTGCCGAGACCGATCGGGGGCTATCTGCTGGTGGGCTGGTGGATGCGGTGCAGCGCGCGATAGCTGAGGGCCCGCAGTGACCGCGGATCGTACGATCCTGCTGGTAGTGCACATCGGGCGCGATGAAGCTACCGAGACCGCGCGGCGGGTAGAGAAAGTATTGGGCGACAAGGGAATTGCACTTCGCGTGCTTTCCGCTGAGGCGGTCGACAGGGGATCTCTGCACCTGGCTCCCGACGATATGCGAGCCATGGGCGTCGAAATCGAGGTGGTTGACGCTGACCCGCACGCCGCCGAGGGCTGCGAACTGGTGCTGGTTCTGGGCGGCGATGGCACCTTCCTGCGGGCCGCCGAGCTGGCCCGCAACGTCGGAATTCCGGTGCTGGGCGTCAACCTGGGCCGGATCGGCTTCTTGGCCGAGGCAGAGGCCGAGGCTATCGACGTCGTGCTGGAACATGTGGTCGCGCGGGACTACCGGGTGGAGGAGCGTCTGACGCTCGATATCGTGGTGCGCCAAGGTGGCCGGATCATCGATCAGGG
>DATIOT010000231.1:0-3145 GCA_035472875.1 Mycobacterium sp. | reverse complement strand
ACGACAGTTTCGCATTCACCCAGTGCTACGTCAGCCTGGGCGATACGGATGGGGAAGACTTCGCCTTCACCAAGTGTGACGACGAAGGGAAGTTCACTCTCACGGGAATTCCTGACGGACAGTGGCGAGTGACGGTCTTCGACCAGTGGAACGATATGCTGGTGGACGGGCTTTCGACGCCGGTCCGGCTGGGTAACCCAGCCAGCCCCACGACCCCGACTACGGTCCCCATGGGCGACATTGCCACCGGCCAGTGGCAGGCGAATATCTACACCAGCACGTTCTTCGATGCGAACGGCAACGGGGTCCGCGACAGCAACGAGACGGGCCTGACGCTGGTGGCGACCAACATCCGCTTCCGCGACGGCAGCTACTCCAACTTCAACAACACCGACCTGGCCGGTAACGCCGGCTTCAACGAGGTGTTTTCGCTGTTCAGCTGGTACGTGATCGAGACCGATTCGACCCGCTACAAGAACACCGGCGCACACGTGGTGTACGACGCCGGCGGTCCGGCCGACGGCAGCCCGGCGTGCACCGGCGCGCAGGCCGGCAACGCGCCCTGCGGAAATTCCGCGATCGCCAGCATGATGGCTAGCACGGCGGAGCAGGTTTCGGTGCCCGTCGCTCTGCGGGTCCCGGGGGCGGTGTACTGCGCGGACGCAGACTGCAGCACTCACCCGACCGGTATCATCGGTGGCCCCGGCAGCAGCGATCCGCCGAGTGCCTGCACCATCTCGCCCACGACGGGTGCGACGACTTGTACGACGAGCCTTTCGACCGGCCGTATCGACCCGCCCTGGGTGCTGGGCGAAGGCTGGCAGGGCTTCTCCGGGCAGAACTCCTTCATTGAGTTCGGCAAGCGGCCGTTCGGGGTGGGCGAGAACGGCGGCATCCATGGTGAGGTGATCTACGCCTCGACCCGTCCGTTCGACGACCCGCAGCTACTGCTGCATACGAGCTGGACGCCGGACGTTCCGGGCGTGACCATCAACCTCTATCAGGTGGGAACCGCGCCCGATGGCAGCCAGGCGCTGAAACTGGTCGACACGACCAAGACCAGCAGCTGGGACGATTGGGCCCAGGGCTTCTACCCCGGTACCAGCAAGCCCTATATGAACTGCCCGGGGCAGCTGGCTGCCCCGACCACGACCGCTGCGGGCGACCTGTTCTTCTTCACGCTGTTCAACCAGCCGATGTTCCTGGACGTGTACAACAACGGCGGCACGCCGGCGCACACGATCCCGAACAACTCGCAGTTCAAGTGCTATGACGGCATGCACAACTGGAACCAGCTGGAGCCCGCGCCTTACGACGGCATGTATCAGTTCCCAAGCATCGCCGGACGGAACCCGACGACCGGAGCGCCCACGGGCGGAACCGGTAGCGTGCCCGGCACGAATTGCACCGTCTGCGTGGCCGGTCCGGTCGATGGCACGCCGATGCTGCCCGCGGGCGACTACGTCGTCGAGATGATCGTCCCGCCCGGCTACGAGCTGGTGAAGGAAGAGGACAAGAACATCCTGATCGGCGACAACTACATCGCGCCGGTCACGCAGCAGTTCCCGGGCCTGGGCGGGGCCATCTACATCCTGCCCGACCAGGCCTCCGTCGCTTCGGTGTACAACGCGAATCAGCCGGGCTCGGTCTCCGGATTCAACGCCAGCAATGCGCAGAATCCGACCCAGTCTTTCGGCCGAATCTCGTCGCTGCCGAGCGGCGAGGGCGATACCGGCAGCGTCGAGATCTTCTGGCCGTGCGTGGGCGCGACCCGCATCGTGCCTGACTACATCAGCCTGTTCCCGCAGTCGACCGAGGTGGCGCCGTTCGCCGGTGCCCGGCGCAATCTGTGCGATCGCAAGCAGGTGACGCTCGGTGACCAGAGCTCGGTGCTGACGAAGTTCTGGGTGTTCACCTCGACTCACGTCGCGGCGCACTTCACCGGCGTGATCACCGATGACTTCACCTCCGAGTTCGATCCGTTCTCGCCGCAGTTTGGCGAGAAGTTCTCCCCGGCCAACCTGCCGGTCGCGATCAAGGACTGGACCGGAACCGAGATCTCGCGCGTGTATGCGGATCAGTGGGGCACCTACAACGGACTGACCTACTCGACCTGGGAGGTCAACCCGCCCAACCCGACCGGCTACGGCCCGACCATGATGGTCACGTGCATGAACGACCCGGGCACCGGGGCGACTCCGGATAAGCTCTACAACCCGGCCTACAGCCAGTTCTGCTACGAGATCCCGTTCATGCCGGGTCAGACGCAGTACATGGACACGCCGGTGGTGCCGACCTCGGCCTTCGCTGGCGCCGGCTACAACAATCCGGACTGCGATTACCCGGATACGACTCCGGCCATCAGCGAAGTCGATGTGGACACCAATATTGGTCCGTGGGCCATGCCGACCAACGCTTCGCACACCCTGCACATCTATGCGCTGGGGACGGTGCCGGTGAACAACTACGGTTACTCGGGCCCCGCGGCCACGACGGTGCCGTTCAACGCAAAGACCGTGAGCCGCAAATACTCCTTCGGCACCACCGCGGGGACGGTCACGCTCGTCAGCCCGGACGGCAGTACCTCGACGACCCTGAGCGCCGCCTGGGGCGATCTCTCGATGACGGCGACGGTGCCCGCGAGCCTGCCGGGCGTGTACAACTGCCCGATCCAGCAGCAGATGCAATACGGCGGGCCGGCCAACGCTGCGCCCGCCAAGTGTGGCCAGCTGGCGATCACGGCGGCCAACGGCAAGCAGTCGATTGATAGTGTGACTATCACGATCGGCGGCAAGACGCCGACCCACGTGACCGCCACCGCCAGCATTCAGAGAGCGATCGACGCTGCAAGTCCTGGCGATATGCTGATGATCGACCCGGCCACCCAGGCGACCGCCACCCTACCCGCAGTGGCTGCAGTCCATCAGGAGTTGCTGCTCATGTGGAAGCCGGTACGCCTGCAGGGCGTCGGCGCGGTCGCCAGCGTGATCAATGCCAACAGCCATCCGGCTGGCAAGATCGACGTGTGGCGCCGGCAGGTCAACTGCCTGTTTGGGCTGTCTCTCAGCGGGTATGAGCTGAGGAGTACGAATGCGTACGACCCGAGCGGTGCCTTTACGTGCGCGGCAACCAACGCCAACTTCGG
>DATIOT010000230.1:0-2605 GCA_035472875.1 Mycobacterium sp. | reverse complement strand
CTTCAACAACAAACTTCGAGAATGGGAGGACTACTACAACTACCATCGCCCACACGGCGGCCTCAACGGCCAGACACCCTACGAACGACTACGCCAAAAAACCCAGACCCCGGCCGTAACCGATGAACGTCAGTCACACAGTGGCGGTGGCGGAGGGATTTGAACCCCCGGACGGTTTTAGCCGTCTCTCGCTTTCAAGGCGAGTGCATTAGGCCGCTCTGCCACGCCACCGCTGATAAGGGTAACGGGGCCCGCGTTGTCGCCCGGCTGGCGGTTTCGCGCGGGTAGTAGCGTGGCCGGCATGCGCGCCATCGTCGCCGAATCCTCCGATCAACTTTCGTGGCAAGAAGTTCCCGATGTCTCTCCCGGGCCCGGCGAGGTACTGATCAAGGTCGCCGCGGCCGGCGTCAACCGCGCCGATGTGCTGCAGGCCGCGGGAAGATATCCGCCACCGCCGGGAGTCAGCGAGACCATCGGCATGGAGGTGGCCGGCGTCGTCGCCGAAGCCAGCTCAGATGTTACGAAATGGTCTGTCGGACAAGAAGTTTGTGCCTTGCTGGCCGGCGGGGGATACGCCGAATACGTCGCTGTTCCCGCTGGCCAGGTGATGCCGATTCCGGAAGGTGTCGACCTTGCCGACGCCGCCGGGCTACCGGAAGTGGCATGTACGGTGTGGTCCAACCTGGTGCTGACCGCTCATCTGAGCGAAGGCCAGCTGCTGCTGATGCACGGCGGGGCCAGCGGCATCGGAACCCACGCAATCCAGGTCGCACGAGCCTTAGGCGCCCGGGTAGCGGTCACCGCCGGGTCGGCCGAGAAGTTGGAACTGTGTCGCGACCTGGGGGCCCAGATCACCATCAACTATCGCGACGAGGACTTCGTGGCGCGGCTGCGCGAGGAAACTGACGGCGCCGACGTGATCTTCGACATCATGGGCGCCTCTTATCTGGACCGCAATATCGACGCGCTGGCCACCGACGGACAACTGGTCATCATCGGCATGCAGGGCGGAGTGAAGGCCGAGCTCAACATTGGCAAGCTACTGGTCAAGCGGGCGCGGGTGATCGGCACCACGCTGCGTGGCCGACCGGTGAACGGGCCGAACAGTAAAAGCGAGATCGTGCAAGCGGTGACCGCCGCGGTGTGGCCGATGATTGCCGACGGGCGGGTCCGGCCGATCGTGGGCACGCGCCTGCCCATCGAACAGGCCGCTGACGCGCACCAACAGTTGGTGTCGGGCAAGGTATCCGGGAAGATCGTGCTGACGCTGCCGGGCTAACCCAACGACGCCAGCGCACGCACCAACTGGTCGACTTCAGCCGTCGTCGAGTAATGCGCCAGCCCGACGGTAACGGCGCCGCCGATGTCGTTGACCCCCAGCACGTCGAGCGCGCGCGAACTCTCGTGGACGATGGCCAGAATTCCGTTGTCCGCCAAGCGCTGCACCACCCGATCAGCGGGCACCTGGTGCAGAGCGAAACTGACCACCGGTATCCGCGCCTCCGGACGCCCGATGAGCATCACCAACGGCAACGACCGCAGCGACACCATCAGGTAGTCGAAGATCCGGTTCAGGTAAGAGGTTGCGGATTGCATCGACAGCGACAGGCGTTCGCGTCGGCTGCCGCGAGCTGATTCGTCGAGTGCAGCAAGGTACTCGATACTGGCGACCACACCGGCCAGCAGACCGAATTGGTGCCCGCCAACCTCCAGGCGCGCCGGGCCGGTGGCGTCGGGGTCTGTTGAGACGACGCTGAAGGTGTTGATCAGCGCGGGATCACGAAACACGATCGCCCCGATCGGCGGACCGCCCCACGCGACCGCGTTCACCGCCACCACATCGACGTCAGTTTCTTTGACGTCGAGCAGTCGGTAAGGCGCAGCCGCGGAATGGTCGACCACCACCAGCCCGCCGACGTCGTGGACCAGCTTGGTCATCGCCCGCAGATCGGTAACCGTGCCCAGCGTCCCTGACGCAGAAGTGACCGCGACCAGCTTGGTCGATTTCCCTATCAGACTCTCCCACTGCCACGTCGGCAACTCACCGGTCTCGATGTCGACCTCGGCCCACTTCACCTTGGCGCCGTAGCGGTGCGCTGCCCGCAGCCACGGGGCGATGTTCGCCTCGTCGTCGAGACGGCTGACGATCACCTCGTACCCCAGGCCGGCCCGCGAGGACGACGCTTCGGCCAGCGATGACAACAGGATCGCGCGGTCTGCGCCCAGCACCACAGCTGCCGGGTCTGCGTTGAATAGATCGGCTACCGCCACACGCGCCGCATCCAGCACGGCTGCGCTGCGGCGCGCCGACGGGTGCGCACCCACTGTGCTGGCGCCAGATCTGCGGAAGGCCGTCGAAACGGTGGTCGCGACGGAATCGGGAATCAACATCCCCGCCGGCGCGTCGAAGTGCACCCACCCGTCACCCAGCGACGGATGCAGTCCGCGCACCCGGGCGACGTCGTAAGCCATGCCAGCCACCTTAGAGCTTCCGCATTTCCGCGAAATTGTGACGGTAGCGGGTGCCGCAGACGTTCTTGCCAAACGGTGGCTTCCGGAGCCAGGTCACCCGGCCAGCCATACTAGTCGAGTGGGGCTCTGGTTC
>DATIOT010000229.1:0-7089 GCA_035472875.1 Mycobacterium sp. | reverse complement strand
TCAATCGCCCCTGGTTGGCGGGATTCCCTCGACTTGCACTCTGGACCGCTTATGGTCGTTGGGTGGGGAAGGAATCATTCGGGCATTACCAATTGCTGGATGTGTTGGGGCACGGCGGGATGGGACAAGTTTTCCGCGCCTACGACACCACCACGGACCGGGTAGTCGCCCTGAAGGTACTGCCCGCGCATTTGGCCGAGGACCCCGAGTTTCAGGAACGATTCCGCCGCGAGGCACGCATAGCGGCAAGCCTCAACGACCCACACGTGGTGCCCATTCACGGCTACGGCGAGATCGATGGTCGACTGTATGTCGACATGCGGCTGATCGAGGGCCGCGACTTAGTGCAGTACATCGCCGAAAACGGCGGACGGCTGAGTGCGCAGCGTGCGGTCGCCGTGATCGAACAGGTTGCGGCGGCGCTAGATAGCGCCCACCCGTGGGATTGATACATCGCGATATCAAGCCGACAAACATCTTGGTCACCACCGCACGAGATTTCGTCTACTTGATCGACTTCGGCATCGCGCGTGCGGCCGCCGACACCGCGCTCACCCACACCGGGCACACGATGGGCACCGTGGCGTATATGGCGCCCGAGCGCTTCAGGGGAACAACGGATCACCGCGCGGACGTGTATTCGTTGGCCTGCGTGCTCCATGAGTGCTTGACCGGAAGCCGTCCCTCCCCTGGCGACAGCCTTGAAGAACAGCTCAACGGACATTTGAAGACCCCGCCGCCGCGAGCCTCCATAGCCGCACCCGATGTACCGCGCGCCCTCGATCGGTGGTCGCTCGGGGGATGGCGAAGGACGTCGAACAGCGGTACCAGACGGCAATCGAACTGGCCGAAGACGCCAAAGCAGCACTGGTCAGCACCGGCATGGTCGCGGCGCCGAGCCCATCGCCATCATCGCAAGCACCCGTCACCTCCCAGCCAGTACCCAACTCTCCTCCGCCGGGCAGCGCTCCGCATCCGCAGCCAGAGCATCACCAGCCAGCGCAATCGAGACGTTTGATCCTGGCCGTCGTCGGCGCGTCGGTCGTGGCGCTGGCCGCGGTGGCAGCGTTGGTCATCGCTCTCGTGGCGCAAAGCCACACCTCCGCCAAAAACAGCGCGGGGTCTAGGGCAACGACCCGCGTCAGGCCACCCAGATCGACAGACTCGACCGTCCCGAGCGTGCCGCCGATGGCGGCGTTTGCTTCGTCACCGGACCTGGGCGCCAACTGCCAATATCCACCCTCGCAGGATCCGGCCAGCAGGCCCGTCAATCCGCCCCCATCCGGCAAGGTGTCCACCAGTCCGGCCCAGATCAGCGCCACCATCTCCACCAACCTCGGCGACATCGGCATCCAACTTGCCAACAGCGAGTCCCCATGCACGGTGAACAGCTTCCTCAGCCTGGTACAGCAACAATTCTTCAACAACACCCCGTGCACCCGGCTGGGCAACCAGCCAACATTCGGGTTGCTGCAGTGTGGCGCCACTGAGAACGATGGCAGCGGCGGCCCCGGTTACGACGTTCCCGACGAATACCCCACCAACCAGTACCCGGCCGGGGATCCGGCGATCACGCGGGGAGTGGTCTACCCGCGTGGGACCCTGGCCACGGCCCCGGGTCCCACCCCCAACACCAATAGCAGCGTATTCAACATGGTGTACCGAGACTCCGACCTCCAAGCGAATTCGACGGTGTTCGGCACGATCGACCAGGCGGGCCTGGAGACGCTTGACAAGATCGCCCAGGAGGTGGGCGTGTCCGGCGGTGGTGACGACGGCGCTCCCGCCAAGGCGGTCACGATCACCTCGGTGCGGCTTGGCTAGGCCGCACCGCTAGGCCGCGGACGTCACGCGGTAGACGTCGTACACGCCTTCGACGTTGCGCACGACGTTGAGTAGATGCCCGAGGTGCTTGGGGTCGCCCATCTCGAAGGTGAACCGGCTGATCGCCACCCGGTCACCGGAGGTGGTGACCGACGCCGACAGGATGTTCACCTTTTCGTCGGCGAGCACCCGCGTGATGTCCGACAGCAGCCGGTGCCGGTCGAGCGCCTCGACCTGGATGGCCACCAAAAACACCGACGACGCCGACGGCGCCCAGAGCACCTCGATGATGCGCTCGGCTTGCTGGCGCAGCGACGCGGCGTTGGTGCAGTCGGTGCGGTGCACGCTGACGCCGCCGGCGCGGGTGACGAACCCCATGATCTGGTCGCCGGGCACCGGCGTGCAGCATTTGGCCAGCTTGGTCAGCACGCCCGGAGCGCCAGGGACCGAGACCCCGACGTCGTCGGTGCTGCGCGGGCGCCGCAGCATCGTCGCCGGCGTGGACCGCTCGGCCAGCTCCTCTTCGGCCTGGTCGATACCGCCGAGCTCGGCCAGCAACCGCTGCACGACATGCTTGGCCGACACGTGCCCCTCACCGATCGCGGTGTAGAGCGCGGACACGTCGGTGTAGTGCAATTCGCGGGCCACCGCCGCCATGGACTCGCCGCTGACCAAGCGCTGCAACGGAAGTCCGCCCCGGCGTACCTCGCGGGCCATGGCTTCCTTGCCGGCCTCCAGCGCCTCCTCACGCCGCTCCTTGGCGAACCACTGCCGGATCTTCGTCTTAGCGCGCGGCGAGACCACAAACTGCTGCCAGTCCCGCGACGGCCCGGCGTTGGGCGCCTTGGAGGTGAAAACCTCGACGACTTCCCCGTTCTCCAGTTTGCGTTCCAGCGCCACCAGTCGCCCGTTCACTCGGGCACCGATGCAGCGGTGGCCGACCTCGGTGTGCACCGCGTAGGCGAAGTCCACCGGCGTCGACCCGGTCGGCAGGGTGATGACGTCCCCTTTGGGGGTGAACACGAAGATCTCTTGCACCGCAAGGTCGTAGCGCAATGACTCCAGGAACTCGCCGGGGTCCGCGGCTTCCCGTTGCCAGTCAAGCAGCTGGCGCATCCAGGCCATATCGTCGATCTCGGCAGCGGCGTGCGGATGCGGAAGGCCGTTGCGGCCCTTGGCCTCCTTGTAGCGCCAGTGCGCGGCGATGCCGTATTCGGCGGTGCGGTGCATGTCGCGGCTGCGGATCTGCACCTCCAGTGGCTTGCCCTCCGGCCCAACGACAGTGGTGTGCAATGACTGGTACACACCGTATCTCGGCTGGGCGATGTAATCCTTGAACCGTCCCGCCATCGGCTGCCACAGCGAGTGCACCACGCCGACAGCGGCGTAGCAGTCCCGGATCTCGTCGCACAGGATGCGAATGCCGACCAGGTCGTGGATGTCGTCGAAGTCTCGGCCCTTGACGATCATCTTCTGATAGATCAACCAATAGTGCTTGGGGCGGCCCTCCACCGTGGCTTTGATCTTCGACGCGTTGAGGGTGTTGACGATCTCGGAGCGGACCTTGGCCAGGTAGGTGTCCCGGGACGGTGCCCGGCCGGCGACCAGCCGCACGATCTCCTCGTACTTCTTGGGGTGCAGGATCGCGAACGCCAAGTCCTCCAGCTCCCACTTCACGCTGGCCATGCCTAGCCGATGCGCCAGCGGCGCAATCACTTCCAGCGTCTCGCGGGCCTTGCGCGCCTGCTTCTCCGGCGGCAGGAAGCGCATGGTGCGCATGTTGTGCAACCGGTCGGCCACTTTGATCACCAGCACGCGAGGATCGCGGGCCATCGCGGTGATCATCTTGCGGATGGTTTCGCCTTCGGCCGCGCTGCCCAGCACCACCCGATCCAGCTTGGTCACGCCGTCGACGAGATGGCCTACCTCTTCGCCGAATTCCTCGGACAGTGCCTCGAGCGTGTATCCGGTGTCCTCGACGGTGTCGTGCAGTAGCGCGGCCACCAAAGTGGTGGTGTCCATGCCCAATTCGGCCAGAATGTTGGCGACGGCCAGCGGGTGGGTGATGTATGGATCCCCAGAATGCCGCAACTGACTGGCGTGCCTCTCGTCTGCAACCTCGAAGGCTCGCTGCAGCATCGACAGGTTTGCCTTGGGATAGATTTCCCGGTGCACCGCCACCAGCGGCTCGAGCACGGGATTGAGGGCACTGCGCTGGGCGGTCATCCGCCGGGCCAGCCGGGCCCGAACCCGACGGGACGCGCTGCTGCTCGTCTTCAGGTTCTCGACCGGGGGCTCCGGTGGTTCAGTAACCGGCTTAGAAACCAACAGGGCTTCCGCGGGCGCCTCAAGAGCTTGCGCCGTGCTCTTATCGTCCGCCACGTTGGTCACCTCCGACCTCGAGGATATCGCTTAAGTCGCAGGGCTAGGCGCAGCTCAAGCTGTGCACTGGCAACGGCGCGACCGCCTCGCGACCACCCAGCGCGGTGAGTTCCACGACTACCGCCGCCCCGCTCACGTTGGCTCCGGCATGCTCGAGCAACCGGGCGGCCGCGGCGAGGGTGCCGCCGGTGGCCAGCACGTCGTCGATGATCACGATGCTTTTGCCGCGCAGATCGATTCCGTCGGCCGGGATTTCCAGGGTGGCACTGCCGTACTCCAGGTCGTACTGCTCCGCGCGTACCGGCGGCGGCAGCTTGCCGCCCTTACGAATGGCCAGCACGCCGGTGCCTAGCCGGCCGGCGACGGCCGCTGCCACCAGAAACCCGCGGGAGTCGATGCCTGCTACCAGGTCGGCGCCGGATGCTATGCGCGTCACCGCGTCGGTAACCGCCGTCATCCCGTCCCGGTCGGCGAACAGCGGGGTGAGGTCCTTGAACTGAACTCCCGGCTCGGGAAAGTCGGCCACGTCCCGGGTCAGCGACGCAATGATATCGGCCAGCGGAGCGGTCCCCCTGACACCCGTCACCGCATCAACGCCCATCGGTCCATGTTCCAGCCCGCGCCCCAGCGGGTTGGATTCGAGCTCACGGCATACATTTTCTTCGACATCAAAAGCGTGCGCTGCTGCCGGTACAGGGGCAACGTCGGCATATCACCCCAGAGTACCGGGGCACTCTCTGCCAGCAGCCTGACTCGCTCGGCAGGGTCGGCGGATACCGCGAGGGCGGCGATTATGCCGTCGACCTGGGGATTTGCATAGCCGGACAGGTTGTTGCCGTTGCCGCTGTGCAGGTCGTAAGCATCCATCGCTGACGATCCGGTCGATCCGCTGCCAGTGGCGCCGCCGGTGCTCGCCAACAGCACGTCGATCTTTCCGTCCTTGA
Source organism: Mycobacterium sp. (assembly GCA_035472875.1). GTDB lineage: Bacteria > Actinomycetota > Actinomycetes > Mycobacteriales > Mycobacteriaceae > Mycobacterium. The sequence continues at coordinate 1,939 of DATIOT010000229.1, read as the reverse complement.
GCGCTTGGGGTCCCGAGGTGTCCAGGGTGGGGTTGGAGAGGGTGATACCGGCCGCGGCGCACGATTTGGTGATGTTCCCGACGGTGACTGCCAGCCGCGCATTCGGTCCCTGGTAGCCGATCCGCACCGTCAGCGGCGCACCTCCCAGCGCACCGCGGGCGGCGGCGGGATCCGCCTTGCTGAACTGGCCGGCCTCGGTGGCGCCGTCGCCCTGGGCGACGGCATCCTCGGTGGCCGGGCTCAGCCGTGAATTGGCGATCGGTGCCCCGGCGTCGTGCGCGATCGTGTCGCGTGGCGTACACAGCGCGACCGCGCGGCGCGCCTTCGCCTGCGCCAGCGGTCCTTGCGGCGCAAAGATCAGCTGCTCGATGCCGGCCGAAGGCGAATCGGTGCGCTCATCGTTATCCGGGGTGGCCAGCGTTCCCGACGAACCGGCCGCGACATCGACCACGTCGACACTACGGTTGTTGATCCGGTCCTGGATATCGGGACCCTGCGGCAGCACGGTGATCCGTCTGGTGATCGGCCTGGGGCCCCACCACCGGTCGTTGGCGACGAGCACCAGTGCGCCACGATCCAGGATCGATTCGATTTTGTACGGTCCCGACGAGGGGAAGCGTTTGAGGTCGACACCTGGCTTGAGGTCCCATGTGGTGTTCCACAGCCGCGCGATCTGCCCGACTAGCTGCGCGTTGTTGCTCAGCAGCGCTGCGGTCACGTCGACGTGCAGCTGGTCGGCGATGACGTGCGACGGCATCATCGAGGTCGCGGTGAACAGCTGTGTGTAATCGACGACGCTGCGGTCCGGGACAAAAGACACGCGCGCCTTCTTCTGCCCCGGCATGCACTCGATATTGGCGATGTCGACGTACCCGGCCTGGGTGGCGGCGTCGAACCCGGGAAACCGCCCGGATTGAGCCGCCCACGTGAGGACCAGGTCGTCGCAGGTCACCGGCTTGCCGTCGGAATAGACGGCGTTGTCGGCGATCTGGTAGTCGAGCACCAACGGCGAACCGCCCACTACCGAGATGGTGCCGAAGTCGTGGTCGGCGACGACCTGTCCGTCCGGACCGTGATACCCGAAGCCGGTCAACGTGCGGCCAAATGCCCGCGCTCCAGCCGACGCGGCACCGACGACGGTGTTGGTGTTGTAGGTGGCCAGTGTGCCGTCGACCACGTAGTTGATATTGGAGGCGGCGCTACCGGAACACGCGGTCAGGGTGAAAGCCGTAGTCATCATCGCGGCCGAACCCACGGCAGTCCAGCCCTTGAGGCCCCGCCAGCCAATACCGGCCCCAGCTCGCCGACAGCAGGTGGCCACTGCGACTACCGCCGACCGGCGTTCCGCTTGCCGGTTGGACGCCGGGTACCGGTGGGCCGCACTGGCCGTGCCCCCGGCGCCGGCTTGTTCGGTGTCGGCTTGCTGGACCCGGTGGCGCCGGCGGCGGCATCGGTGCTGTCCTGCGTGCTCTCCGCTGACGGCAGGTCGCCGGAGGATTTCGCCGGTTCCTCGGCTGCGCTCTCATCGGAAGCGGTCTCTGCGTGCACGCGCGAGCCGGGGCCGCGCCGTCGGACGACCCGGCGGGTGTGGCTACGCACCAGCTCCGTGCGCTCGCGCAGTGTGACGAGCAGCGGAGTGGCGAAGAAGATCGACGAGTAGGTGCCCACAATGATGCCGACCAGCTGCACCAGCGCCAGGTCTTTCAGGGTGCCGACGCCCAGCAGCCACACCGCCACCACCATCAGGGCCAGCACCGGCAGCACTCCGATCAGGCTGGTGTTGATCGAGCGCATGAACGTCTGGTTGATCGCCAGGTTGGCCTGCTCGGCGAAGGTGCGCCGGGTGGTGTGCTGGAAACCGTGGGTGTTCTCCTCGACCTTGTCGAAGACGATGACGGTGTCGTAGAGCGAGAACCCGAGGATCGTCAGCCAGCCGATG
>DATIOT010000228.1:0-24595 GCA_035472875.1 Mycobacterium sp. | reverse complement strand
CGAACTCGCGGGCCAGCCCGGCAACCATTGCGTGCACACCGCCTTTTGCGGCGTTGTACATGGCGTGATCCATCAGCCCGGTACGAACCGAGTCGGCACCGATGTTGATGATGCGGCCATGGCCGCGAGCCGCCATGTGCGGCAGCGTCGCCCGCACACAATAGATCGTCGTCCACAGGTTGTTGTCGACGGTGGCTCGAAGCGACTCCTCGGTGTGTTCGAATGTCGGTCGGATCACGCCGCCGCCGGCGTTGTTGACCAGTACATCGACATGGCCGAGCGTCTCGATCGCCGTCGCCATCAAGTCGTCGGCCGCGCCCGGCTGGTGGAGTTCACCGACGAAGCCGCCTGCGATGACAGCATGCTCGTACACGGGTTGCAGATCTTCCTTGTTGCAGTCGCCGCGAAAACAGCTGTGCCATCATGGATTAGGCGCTCAGCAATAGCGAGGCCGATACCCGAAGCGGCGCCGGTGACGACAGCGGTCCGCACGCTCAGTGCGTCGCTCACAGGATGATCGCCACGTCGCCGACGGAACGGAGGTCCGTCATGTCCAATTCCGCCCGCTTGGCTGCGATCCGGAAACCGGCTTCGCTGCGGCGCAGCCGGTAACGGTACCGGCCGACATAGCAACTAGTGCGTCCTGCTCGGAATCGCCACACCGTGAACGACGCGGTCACCGATAGCTCTTCGGCTGACACGTCGTGCACCCGAACGTTGAACACCTGATGGTTGGTCCGGGAATGCGGGTATTCGCGATGTGCGCGCCGGCTGTTGAGCCGTTCGACCCTGGCCGCCAGGCGCGTGTAATTGTCGTCGATGAGCATCAGGTCGTGGTCGGGGTCGCCGTCGACCGCGTCGTTGCAGGGAACCTCGTACTTGGCATCTTCATCGAACAACAGCAGCCAATCGTCTAGTTGCCACGCGTCGAGCGATGCCGTCTCGGCATAGAGGAAATCCTCGACCTGCTGCCTCGAGATTGCCTGCTGCTTCGGCGCCATCGCAGTCATTGGGGGGCCGCCATGTCTGCCGCGGCGCCCATCTGTTGTTGCCAGCGCCGCCAGAACACGCGCATCTGTTCTTCGTCGTTGGCCACCGGAGCGCGACCCATCCCTCGGGAGATGTCGTTCCATTCGACACCACCGCTGGTGAAGCCCTGCTGGCAGGACTCCAACGCTTCGACGTCGTCGGGGGTGGCGAAACCGCCGGGGCCGAGAAACGTCAAGAAGCTATCGAGGCGGCGGTGACGCAGGGACGCCGGCTCGTTGCTGGGAGCCAGTGCCCAGGCGGTGACGTCCACGCTGTCGGGCGCCGGCGGATAGAAGGTGCGCACCGTCACGGCCATGATGTCGTTGATGATCAGGTTGGGGTAGATCAGCAGGTTGCGGTTCACTTCGGCCATGGCGTGCGCGCGCTGCTCGCCGTGGCGGGCGACCAGATCCGCCCGCAGCCGGTCGATTTCGGTGTGGGCGTCCGCACCGAACAGCGGCTCCCACTTGGCGACCGGACGTCCCCACGGGGAACTGTATTCGATCACGGCGTGACCGTTGCCCAGGTCGACCGCACGACCGCTGACACCCCCGCCCAAGTCGGTGCCGATGGACACCAGGTACTTGAAGTAGGTGTCGTGCGTGGACTCCGCGTGGTATCCGTCGAAACTATTCTCCACCAATAGCTTCCAGTTGGCGGCGAAGCTGTACTGGTTGGTGCCGCGGGCCATCTCGACCGACCCGCCGCAGCCGTCGACGACGAGATCGATGTAGTCCTTCGCGCCGGCCAGATAGCTGGGTAGGTCGACGATGTCGGGATCGAAGCTGGCAAAGACAAAGCCTCGGTAGGACTCCATGCGCGCCACCCGCTTGAGCCCCAAATCATCGAAGTTCACCCCGCCGGCGTAGGCGTCGCGGTCCGGCACCCCCTTGAGCCTGCCTTCGGAGTCGAAGGTCCACGCGTGGTAGAAGCACTGGAACACTTTGGAATTGCCGGAATCCTGCCGGCACACCAGTGCGCCCCGGTGCGTGCAGGTGTTGTGGAACACGTTGACGTTGCCGGTTTTGACGCCGCGGACCATGAAGAGCGGCCGACCGCCGACCGGCCGCCGGACGAAATCACCCGGCTTGGGGATCTCCGATTCGTGGCCGACATAAAGCCAAGACTTGCCGAAGATCCGCTCGACCTCGTCTCGGTGTATCTCGGGCGAGGTCATCGCCGAGCGGTGCACCCGAAACCGTTGGGCCGCATGGTTGTCATCGACGATCGGCAGCTGCGCGACGTCGGCTTCCTGGGGGCGCCGGGCCTGGATACCGGTGCTCATGGCCGGGCCAGGTAGTCGGCGACCAGCGCGGAGAACTCGTCGGCGCGATCGATCTGGGTCCAATGTCCGCAGGCGCTGAACACATGCAGATCGGCTTTGGGCAGCAGTCCCAGCATCGTTACCGAAACCTGCATGGGGACCACCTTGTCCTCCCGGCCGTGCACGAGCAGCGCCGGTGTGGCGATAGCACGCACCTCGTACTCGGTGATACCGAGTTCGGATCCGGCGTGCCGCGGGTCGAAGAACATAGCGCGATACGCTTCGTAGGCGCCGTCGGCGATGCTGGCCGCATACCGGATCGCGACGAGGTCGTCGGTGATCATCGTCGGATCAACCGCGAAGTAGTTGCGCAGCAGATCGCGCATCGCGTCATGCGACGGCTGGTAGGCGCGCAGCGCTGCAATACCTTCGGTAAGTGTCATGCCGACGCCCGGTGCGCCCATCAGCACCATCTTGGTGATCCGGTCCGGCTGGTCGGTGGCCATCTGCAGCGCGATGCGCCCGCCCAGCGAGTTGCCGACGATCGCGGTCTTCTCGATGCCGTGTGCGTCCAGGAAGGCCCAGATGTGGTCGGTCCAGGTGCGCAGCGAATAGACGATGCCGTCGGGCCGCTTGGTGGCACCGAAGCCGACGATGTCCGGGGCAAGCACCCGGAACCGCTGCGACAGCGCGCCAATGTTGTGCTGCCAGTTGGCCAGCGCCGAGACACCTGGTCCAGAGCCGTGCAGCATGATGACCGGGTCGCCGGAGCCGGCCTCGAGGTAGCTAGTTTGGATGCCTCCGGCATCGATGGTGAGTGGCTTTAACGCGATCCCCGCGACGGTTGCTGTCATCGCGAGCCTCCTTCCTTGAACACCGCAAAACACTTGTTGGAGTTAAAGACATCGGAAGTGACGAGCTCCGACCACGAAAGGTCCAGGCCGAGTTCGTCGACCGCTCCGGTCAGGCAGAACCAGTTGAGCATTTCGTGCTGGCCGGAATCGACGATGTCGCGGCTAGGGGTGGCCTGCCAGGTTGTGTAGTCCCGGTCGACGAACAGCTGATACAACCGGCGGTCGGCGGCGGTGTCGGGTGTGATGTGCCAGGTCTTGTCGGTCAGGAACGCATGCGACCAGCTCGAAGACGCCACCAGCGCCACGCGCAGGTCGGTGTCGCGGAACGCCTGTGCGACAGCGCGTCCCAGCGCGAAGCAGCGGGTGGGCGTGGGGCCCGAAGGGTCGAGCCGTTCGTCGACGATGTCCGCGAAGCGCGCCAGGCCGCCCCGGCGGGCGATCGCATGCTGCCCGTAGCAGTTCACCGTGATGGGAATGAGCCGGTACTCGAAGCGGGAGCCGGCGTTGGGGTAGTCGAGGAACAACTGGGTGTTGAGGATCGCGTGCGGAAACGGTGCGTCGCTGCGCTTCCGGTATGAATAGGCAACGTCGAATCCCTGACTGATCAGGCCGTTGGCGAGCCGGCGGGCGCCGTCGGCGTCGCCGCGCAAAGTGATGGTGGTGTCATCGGGTAGGCCCCAGGCGTTCGGGCTGCCGTGGCAGTTCATCAGCTCGAAGGGGTTGACTTCGACGTCGTTATAGGCCAGCACGCAAAACGCCGGGATAACCTCTTCGCGGAAGTTTTCGTACTGGTCGTCGCCCCACACCACCACGACGTCGGGAGCGAAGCCGTCGAGCGCCTCGCGGCACCGAGACAGCTTCTCCACCAGCAGCTTTCGATGATGCGCCGCAGCCGTCACTCCGCCGTCGGTGCCCCATTCGGCGCGCATCGACGCCGACCACTTGGCGGGGTCTTTCGCCTCGGCCGGTATGTCGGGATCAGCAAGCGTCCAGCGCAACAGGTCCGCCATGTGTTCGTCGGTGCCGGCCAGTAGTGGATAGTGAGTCAGGCCCAGACCCAGGAAGTGCGCCATGGTTTTCCTCCAGATTGGTGCGGCAGATCCTGTGACGCAGGTCCGCGGGTAGGTAAGCCACGATGTCGTCGATCGGCTCGGGCATCGCCGGGAAGGGATAGTCGGAGCCGAAGACGACGTGGTCGCGGCCGAAGACCTCAATCGCCTGCCGCAGTGCGGAATGGTTGTAAGTCAATGAGTCGCACCACAAGTGAGCGGCAAGCCGACTCGGTAGATACGGCGCATCGGCGGGCAAGCCGGCGATGGTCGCCCCCTTGTCGAGCCGACCGATCATGGCCGGCAGCGCGCCCCCGCCGTGCGCGAGGCAGATTCGCACCGCGGGTCGGCGGGACAGTGCGCCACTGGTGATCAGCGCCGCCGCGGCGACCGCCGTCTCTAGGGGCATTCCGGCGCCGAAGCCTAGCCCGAGTCCGGTCAATCGGGGCGACAGGTCCTGGTCACTGGGATGAACCAGCACCAGCGCGCCGAGTTCATGGGCGACCGCGAAGAACCGGTCCAGGCTCGGGTCGGCGAGCTCGATGCCGTCGACCCGGCTGCCGATCTCGACACCGAGGAAACCCGGTCGTCGCATGCACCGGCGCATCTCGTCGACGGCCCGGTCGGGGTCCTGAAGGGCAACGGCGCCTAGCGCGGAGAAGCGGGCGGGGTGCTGGTGGGTGAGCCGGGCGAAGAAATCGTTTTGAGTCGCCGCCAGTTCGGCCGCGCCGGCCGCCTGCGCGTGATAACAGAACGTTACCGGAATCGGCGAAAGCACTTGCACGGCAACGCCATCACGGTCCATGTCGCTGATCCGAACCTGCGGTGACCAACACCGGCTATCGATTTGGCGATAGGGCAGTCCACCGAACATCAGACGTGCTTCGGTTTCGCTCGTCCGCTTGACGCTGGGCCACCGGTCGTCCGGATAGACCTGGCTTAGATCCGGCAGACCATCGTCGATGGCGTGGGTGTGGACATCGACGAGGCCTGTGCCTGCGTATCGCTGAGTGTCGATGGTCGTGACTCCGTACCAGACGTCGAACTGAAGTCCCACCAAGGTAAGCTATTATGCATGCATAATTCAAGACATGGATGCATAATGTACGGAGCCACAGTGCGCGATGGTACGAAGTACCTGCATGCAGGCATGCATGCAGGACAGGACGCACTTGGAAACCAGTGGCGAATCGCCTATCGGCGACGTTCGGTTAAGGTCGCTGCGGGGCGATGGGCGTGCGGTCCAGGTCGTCGGCGCGGATCAAATCTTGATCGTGGCGGTTGATGGCATCGACGAACGACGCCTGATCATGCAGCGCAATCGCGGCGACGATGTCGTCGTGGACGCCGAGGCTCCTGGTCAGCAGCGGTTCATGATCGTGGACGAACACCACCCGGGTCAGCACGGCCTTGATACTGGTCACGACCAGCTGGTGCATTCCCTCCAGGACGGGAATGTGAGCCGCGGCCGCGACGACGCCATGGAACGCCAGCACGGTGTCGAAGAACTCCGCGGCATCGGTGCTGGCCCGCATCGTGACCATCGCCGACCGCATCGCGGCGACGTCGTCGCTGGTTGCCCGCTCGAATGCAGCCTTGGTCAGGCCGAACTCGAGGTACAACCGCGCTTCGAACAGGTCCAGGGGATGTGGAACGGAAGGCTGGAACCACAGGTCCAGCGCCCCAACGCGGACCTGTGCTGGCGCGCTCGCCACTGTGATCCCTCCCCCAGGTCCCGACCGGACCGCAACGAGGTCGCGATCGCGCAGGATTCGCAGCGTCTCGTTCATCACCGTAGGGCTGATGCCGAACCGGTCCATGATCTCCGAGCGACGCCCGAGATGAGCGCCGACCGGAAGGCGGCCACTGAGGATTTCGTGTTCCAGATCAGCCGCGACGCGTTCGGCCCGAGAGGACCGCAGCGCAGACTCGCGACGTGGCACCCGCAGCCTCCTTCACATCGCCCCGGCGGCGCCCCAGGCGCCATGTATAGCAAGTCTCCCAGATGAACCGAAGTGAGGAGTCTGGATCGATGGACCGACCAACCGGGCGAAAAGCCTACCGCGTCGTCCGCGACTTGCTGGTGTGACACCGCTAGAACTACGACGCTGCGGTCGCGGCCTTCCGCTGGCCCGACGTCGTAGGTCAGTTCAACTGGGCGCTCGACTGGTTCGACTCGGTCGCGGCAGGGAACCCGCGACGCCGAGATGGCCCAGCGATCCGATCGGCTCGCCACATCGCTGGCCGCAGCCGGCGTAGCGCGCGGCGATCACGTTATGGTCATGCTGGGCAATCAGGTCGAACTGTGGGAATCGATGCTGGCGGTCATGAAACTGGGCGGGGTCATCATGCCGGCGACGTCCGCGCTAGGGCCTAACGACCTCGCCGACCGCTTCAGCAGGGGAGCGGTGCGCCATGTGATCACCAATGCCGAGCAGGTCGACAAATTCACTGAAATCCCAGGGGATTTCGGCCGCATTGCGATCGGCGACGCTCCAGCTTCGTGGCTGCCCTACCGGCTGGCCGACGCAGTTGTGCCACCATCACGGCTCGCCACCCAAACCGGCGCGGACGATCCGATGCTGATCTACTTCACCTCCGGCACGACGAGCCGGCCCAAACCCGTGCAGCACACGCACCGGTCGTATCAGGCGCCCGATCGGGCCACCGCCGACGCGATTTTCGCCCATGCCCGCCGAAACCTTGCTCACTATCAACGCATCCGGCGCATCGAATTCATGGAACTACCCAAGACCATCTCCGGCAAGATCAGGCGTGTCGATCTGATGGGCCGGCGAAACACTTGCGAATCAAACGATTTGACGCATGAATACCGAGATCGGTGAGTCAGGGCCAGTTTCCAATGGCATGCTTCTCGGCTTCCACTATCGCCCGATGCCCGTTACCCACCACGCCGCATATTGCATGCGCGCACAACAAACGAACAGCCGGACACTTGGAAAGTGACCCTGATGGGGGACCCATTATCCCTCTTGGTGGAGCAGTCATCGGACTGATCGCCTAGCTAGCGTTCGATCATGCCGTCGGCTGGGCGTGACTATCTGCAGCTGCGGGCGACTCGGGGTGCCTTCACGCTGCTGGTCGGTCGACGCTGCCTACGTCGCGACTCCGTCAGACCGAACATGCGATGCGCCCACGTCATGCCCGCGTCGTGGGAGCACCGGTGCTGACGACGTACGCGGTTACCAAGCCCGTCCGCGCGGTCGGCGGCTTCTTCGCGATGTCACTGGACACTTTGGTGCTGATTTTCAGGCCGCCGCTCGCCTGGCGTGAATACCTTCTTCAGAGTTGGTTCGTGGCGCGGGTGTCAATGGTGCCGGCGCTGATGATGACGCTCCCGTACTCGGTGATCCTGACGTTCATCTTCAACATTCTGCTGACCGAAATCGGTGCCGGGGATTTCTCCGGAACAGGCGCGGCGATCGGCACCGTGAACCAGATCGCGCCTATCGTCACGGTGCTGGTGGTCGCCGGCGCGGGCTCCACCGCTATGTGCGCCGATCTGGGTGCACGGACGATCCGCGAAGAACTCGACGCGATGCGGGTGCTTGGCATCAACCCCATCCAGAGACTGGTGGTCCCGCGCGTGCTGGCGGCCACCACGGTGGCTTTGGCGCTGGAATCGGCGGTGACCGTGGTGGGTCTTGTCGGTGCGTTCTTTTTCACCGTGTATATCCAGCACGTCTCGGCGGGTGCGTTCGTGACGGGGCTGACCACGCTCACCGGCCTTGCCGACGTGATGGTCTCGATGTTCAAGGCGACGCTATTCGGGATGGCGGCAGGCCTGATCGCCTGCTACATGGGCATCTCGGTCGGCGGTGGTCCGGCCGGTGTCGGCAACGCGGTCAACGAGACCGTGGTGTTCACCTTCATGGTGTTGTTCGCGATCAACGTCATCGTGACCGCCGTCGGTATCCAGTTCACGGTGTCATGAGGTGAACCCATGACGCAGACCGTTCCGAGCAAGCTCCATCCGCGGCTGCAGCGCACGTTAAACACCGTGGCGAGCGAGTGGAATCGGGTCGGATCGCAGATGCGGTTCTACGCCACGACCCTGGGTTCGATTCCCGATGCTGTCGTCAATTACCGAACCGAATTGCTGCGGCTGATCGCGCAAATGGGACTGGGTGTTGCAGCGCTCGCGATGATCGGCGGCACCGTCGTCATCGTCGGCTTCCTGACGATGACCACCGGCGCCCTGGTGGCGGTGCAGGGCTACAACCAGTTGGCGTCCGTCGGTATCGAAGCCCTCACCGGGTTCGCGTCGGCTTACTTCAATGTCCGGCTCATCGTGCCCGGGACCGCCTCCGTCGCGTTGTCGGCCACCATCGGTGCCGGCGCCACCGCTCAGATGGGTGCCATGCGGATCAACGAGGAGATCGATGCGCTCGAGGTGATCGGTATTCGCAGCGTCAGCTACCTGGCGTCCACTCGGGTCGTCGCCGGCATCGTGGTGGTGATCCCGCTGTACTGCGTGGCAATCATGATGGCCTTCCTGGCCTCTCGGGGCGGCACCACCGCCATCTACGGCCAGGGATCCGGTGTCTACGACCATTATTTCAGCACGTTCCTCAGTCCCCGCGACATCATCTGGTCGTTCTTCCAGGTGGTGGCGATCACGATCGTGGTGATGCTGGTGCACACCTACTACGGGTACACCGCGAGCGGCGGGCCCGCCGGAGTTGGTGAGGCCGTGGGCCGAGCCGTGCGTACCTCGATGGTGGTCGCGGCGGTGGAGATCGTGATGATCACGCTCGCCGTCTACGGCCAGTCCGGCAACTTTCACCTGGCAAGCTAGCGGCATGAAACGTAGGCCAGGACAACACCGCATCCCCACCGCGTGGTGGACGGTGATTCTGTTGGCGGCAATCGCCGTGTTCCTGTTCGTTACCACGACGGCCTTCGCCGGCACGTTCAGATCGTATGTGCCCGTGACCCTGACCTCCGATCGAGCCGGGCTGGTGTTGGAGACCAACGCCAAGGTCATGCTGCGGGGTGTCCAGGTCGGCCGGGTCAGCCAGATCGGCGAAAGCAACAACAGGGCCGGCTTGAGGCTGGAGATCGACCCCGATCAGATCCGGTATATCCCGGCCAACGTGCAGGCACAGATCAGCGCCACCACCGCGTTCGGCGCTAAGTTCGTCGAGCTGGTGTATCCGCAGAACCCGAGCCCCAAGCGGCTGACCGCCGGCGCGGTGCTGCATTCGAAGAACGTCAGCACCGAGATCAACACGGTCTTCGAAAACGTCGTCGACCTACTCAAGATGATCGACCCGGTAAAGCTGAACGCGGTGCTGACCGCGGTGGCCGAGGGGGTGCGCGGAAAAGGCGAACGAATGGGTGAAGCCACCACCGACCTCAACCAGGTCTTGGTGGCACTCAACGCGCGCAGCGACACCATCCGCCAGGACTGGCGTTCCTTCAAGAAGTTCAACGACACCTACGACGCGGCCGCCCAGGACATCCTGACGATTCTGAACGCCGCCAGCACCACAAGCACCACCGTGGTGAATCATTCGACCTCTCTGGACGCCTTGCTGCTCAACGCCATTGGCTTCGCCAACGCCGGGACCAATCTGCTCGGCACGAGCAGGGACAATCTCGTCGCATCGGTCAACACGCTCGAGCCAACGACGAACCTGCTTTTCAAATACAGCCCCGAGTACACCTGCTTCCTGCAGGGCACCAAGTGGTACCTCGACCACGGGGGCTATTCGGCGTGGGGTGGCGGCGACGGGCGCACGCTCCAACTCGATGTCGCCCTGTTGCTGGGCAACGACCCCTATGTCTATCCCGACAACCTGCCGATTGTCGCGGCCAAGGGAGGACCCGGGGGTAAGCCGGGGTGCGGGTCGCTGCCGGATGCGACGAAGAACTTCCCGGTGCGTGAGCTCGTCACCAACACCGGGTGGGGAACCGGGCTCGATATCCGGCCCAACTGGGGCATCGGGCATCCGTGCTACGCGCAATGGTTCCAGGTGACCCGCGCCGTGCCGCAGCCGCCCAGCGTCCGCCAGTGCATCCCCGGGCCGGCGGTTGGGCCGGAGCCATACGGAAATGGGGCGCCGCCGTTCAACGCGACGCTGTATGGGCCGGGCGGGGTGCCGCTGTTCCCCGGTGTGCCGCCGGGGGCGCCGGCACCGGCCCCCGGTCCACCACCGGCCGCAGCAGCGGCAGCGCCCGGCCCACCGCCGGACCAGGCCGGCCCACCGCCGGCGGGTCCGCCGCCACCGTGACCGCTGCCGACTGCCGACGATCCACACAAGCAGGAGAGAAGCTATGAAGGAAAATCTGAGGGGCACCGTAGTGGGCCTCTGTCTCTTCCTGACGGTCTGCCTGCTGGCCGCGTTCCTGCTGGTTTCAATCTTTGCGCAGCTCCGGTTCGGCGGAGGCAAGACCTATTACGCCGAGTTCACCAATGCGTCCAATCTGAGGAAAGGAAAGCTGGTCCGCATCGCCGGGGTTGAGGTCGGCAAGGTCCAGGACATCTCCATCAACCCGGACGCGACGGTGCGGGTCGAGTTCACCGCCGACAATTCGGTCACCCTCACGGAGGGAACTCAGGCGGTGATCCGCTACGACAACCTGTTCGGCGACCGCTACCTTGCGCTCGAGGAGGGGGCCGGGGGGCTTAAGGTACTTAGTCCCGGTCAGACGATTCCGCTGGCCCGCACCAAACCGGCGCTGGATCTGGACGCGCTGATCGGCGGCTTTAAGCCGCTGTTTCGCGCGCTGAATCCGGACCAGGTCAACGCGCTCAGCGAAGAGTTGCTGCAGGCGTTTCAGGGACAGGGCCCCACGATCGGGTCATTTCTGGACCAGGCGGCGGCCGTGAGCAACACGTTGGCCGACCGCGATCAGCTGATCGGGCAGGTCGTCACCAACCTGAACGTGGTGCTGGGTTCGCTGGGTGGTCAGAGCGACCGGTTGGACAAAGCGGTGGTGTCGCTGTCGCAGTTGATTCACGCGCTGGCGGACCGCAAGACCGACATCTCCAACGCGGTGGCCTACACCAACGCCGCTGCCGGCTCGGTCGCCGACTTGCTGTCGCAGGCCCGGGCGCCTTTTTCGAAGGTGGTTCATGAAACCGACCGGGCCGCGACCATCGCCGTGGCCGACCACGACTACCTCGACACTCTGCTCAACACGCTGCCGGACAAGTACCGGGCGCTGCAGCGTCAGGGTATGTACGGCGACTTCTTCGCCTTCTATCTGTGCGATGTCGTGCTCAAGCTCAACGGAAAAGGGGGCCAGCCGGTGTACATCAAGGTGGCTGGTCAGGCCACGGGACGGTGTACGCCGAAATGAAATCGTTCTCTGAACGCAACCCGATGATCATCGGCACCGTCGGCATCGTGGCGATCGCCGGGCTGGTACTGGCCGCGCTGAATTACCAGAGGCTGCCCTTCGTCAACCAGGGCAAAAGCGTCTCCGCCTATTTCGCCGACGCGGGCGGGCTGAGGACCGGCAACGGCGTCGAGGTCTCCGGTTATCCGGTGGGAAAGGTGTCCAGCATTGAACTCGACGGACCTGGTGTGCTGGTCAAGTTCAACGTCGGCAAGAACATTCGTCTCGGGGACCGCACCGAGGTGGGAATCAAAACCAAAGGCCTGTTGGGCAGCAAGATCCTCGACGTCATACCCCGCGGCGACGGCCAGCTCAACGGTCCCATCCCGATCGAGCGGACGATATCGCCCTACCAGCTGCCCGACGCACTTGGCGACTTGGCCACCACGATCAGCGGGTTGGACACCAACCAGCTGTCGGGATCGCTGGCCACCCTGGCGCAAACCTTCGCCAATACGCCGCCCGATCTGAAGGACGCGGTACAGGGGGTCGCGCGGCTTGCGCAAACGCTAGACGAGCGCGACACCCAAGTCCGCCGGCTGCTCGACAACGCCGCCAAGGCGACCGGGGTGCTGGCCAAGCGCACCGACCAGATCGTCAGCCTGGTGCGGGACACCAACGCGCTGCTGGCGCAGCTGCGGACGCAAAGCGCCGCTTTGGATCATATTTGGACCAACATCTCCGCGGTGTCGCGGCAACTGAAGGGATTCATCGCCGAGAACCGACAGCAGCTACGACCGGCGCTGGACAAGCTCAACGGGGTGCTGGCGATCGTGGAAAAACGCAAGGAGCGTGTGCAGCAGGCCATCCCACTGATCAACAACTACGTCATGTCGCTTGGTGAGTCGGTTTCGTCCGGCCCGTTCTTCAAGGCATACGTGGTGAATCTGCTGCCGGGCCAGTTCGTGCAGCCGTACATCGGCGCCGCATTCTCCGACCTGGGACTGGACCCGGCCACGTTGCTGCCGTCGCAGTTGACCAACCCGCCGACCGGCCAGCCCGGTACCCCGGCGTTGCCGATGCCCTACCCGCGGACGGGCCAGGGTGGCGAGCCGCGGTTGAATCTGCCGGACGCGATTACCGGCAACCCGGGCGACCATCCGTGCGGCTTGCCCGGCTTGCCGTTGCCCGGCCCTGGCTGCTATCCCTATCGGGAGCCACCGCCGGCCCCGCCGCCCGGGGGCCCGCCGCCTGGGCCGCCCGCGCCAGCGCCGCCCGGGCTGGAATCCGTGCCTGAGCCGACACCCGCGCCGATCAATGTGGAAGTGGGCCCGGGCCCGTCGCGGCCGGGAGGTCAATCGTGATAGCGAGGTTACGACAGGCCCGGGTCGTGTTGGCGACCACGCTCATCGTCGTGCTGGTCGCCGGGCTGTTCGTTGCGATGCGAGCCGCCGATGTGGCCGCGCGAACGGTGGTGGTCGCCTACTTCGACAACAGCAACGGCGTGTTTGTCGGTGACGACGTGCGCATCCGGGGCGTTGCTGTGGGCAAGGTCGAGAAGATTGAGCCGCAGCCGCTGCGGTCCAAGATTTGGTTCTGGTTCGACAGCAAGTACAAAGTCCCCGCCAATGCCAAGGCCGCGATCCTGTCGCCGCAACTGGTGACGGGTCGGGCCATCCAGCTGACGCCGCCCTACACTGGCGGGCCCATCATGCAGGTCGGCGCGGTTATTCCGCAGGACCGCACCGCGGTGCCGGTGGAGTGGGATGACCTGCGGGCGCAACTTGAGCGACTGACCGACTTGCTCAAGCCCACCCGGCCGGGCGGTGTCAGCACACTGGGTGCGCTCATCAACACCGCCGCCGACAACCTGCGCGGGCAAGGCGCCAACATCCGCGACACCATCATCAAACTGTCGCAGACGGTGTCGGCGCTCGGCGACCACAGCAAAGACATCTTCTCCACGTTCAAAAATCTGTCGACGCTGGTGACGGCGCTGCACGACAGCGCAGATCTGCTCGAGCAGCTGAACCGCAACCTGGCCGCGGTGTCGTCGCTGCTGGCCGACGATCCCAACAAGGTCGGTCAGGCGGCCGAGGACCTCAACGCGGTCGTTGCCGACGTGCAGAGCTTTACCGCGGAGAACCGTGAGGCGCTGGGCACCACGTCGGACAAACTGGCGTCGATCAGCAAGACGGTCGTCGAAAGCCTCGACGACCTCAAGCAGACGCTGCACGTCGGCCCGACGGTCTTGCAGAACTTCAACAACATCTACGAGCCATCAAACGGTGCGCTGACCGGCGCGCTGGCGGGCAGTAACATGTCCAACCCGATCGCCTTCCTCTGCGGAGCGATCCAGGCCGCCTCCCGGCTGGGAGGCGAGCAGGCGGCGAAACTCTGCGTGCAGTACCTGGCGCCGATTGTCAAGAACCGCCAGTACAACTTCCCTCCGTTAGGCGAGGACCTCTTCGTCGGAGCACAGGCCAGGCCCAACGAGGTCACCTACAGTCAGGATCAGATGCGGCCCGACTTCGTGCCGCCAGCCGCGAATACGCCGCCGCCGGCCCAACCGCCGGCACCTGGTCCGCCACCGGCGGCTCCCCCCGGCGCGCCACCGCCCGCCCAAGCACCGGCTCCCGGTGCGCCGGCTAACGAGACAGGCAGTGCGACGGTGGCCACCAACCCCGCGGCCGGGCTGCCCGGCATGATGGTGCCGCCGGGAGGTGGCTCATGAGAACCGGCCGCTGGCAACGTGCGGCGGCGAGTCTGGTGATGCTCCTGGCGGCGGCCGGGATATCCGGCTGCGGCTGGCGCGGGCTGAATTCGCTGCCACTACCCGGCACACAGGGCAACGGCCCGGGCGCCTTCGTAGTACAGGCGCAGATGCCCGATGTGAACAACATCCAACCGAACTCGCGGGTGCGGGTCGCGGACGTGACGGTCGGCCACGTGACGAAAATCGAGCGCCAGGGCTGGCACGCGTTGCTCACCATGCAGCTCAACGGCGACGTCAACCTGCCCGCCAACGCAACCGTCAAGATCGGCACGACCAGCCTGCTGGGTTCGTACCACATCGAGCTGGCGCCACCGAAAGACCAACCGCCGCAAGGCAAGCTGCGCGACGGTTCACTCATTCCGCTGTCTCATGGCGGTGCCTACCCGAGCACCGAGCAGACGCTGGCGGCGCTGTCGTTGGTGCTCAACGGCGGCGGACTCGGTCAAGTACAGGACATCACCGAGGCGTTCAGCACCGCGTTTCGGGGTCGCGAGCAAGATCTGCGAAGCCTGATCGGGCAGCTGGACAAATTCACCGCATACCTCAACGACCAAAAGGGTGACATCATCGCGGCCACAGACAGCTTGAACCACCTGGTCGGAAAGCTCGCCGCGCAGCAACCGGTCCTGGATCGGGCCCTGGCGACCATCCCCGATGCGCTCGGGGTGCTCAACGGCGACCGGGACAAGCTCGTCGGGGCGGCCGACCAGCTGGGCAAATTCAGCGCACTGACCGTCGACTCGGTCAACAAGACCAAAGAGAACCTGGTCAAGGAATTACAGCAAGTCGGACCGGTGTTGGAGTCGCTCGCCAACGCGGGCCCCAGCCTGACCCGATCGCTTAGCCTGCTTGCCACCTTCCCGTTTCCGAACGAAACCTTCGAGAACTTTCAACGCGGCGACTACGCCAACCTGACGGCGATCGTCGACCTCACGCTCAGCCGAATCGACCAAGGAATATTCACCGGCACCCGGTTCGAGTGCCATCTGACCCAGATAGAGCTGCAGTGGGGCCGTACCATCGGCCAATACCCCAGCCCGTGCACCGCGGGCACCCCGTACGTGCGCGGCAATCCGCTGACCGTTCCGTACCGCTGGGACCAGGGGCCGTAGATGCATCTACACCGAAGAGTCAAGATCCAGCTGGCTGTCTTTAGCGTGATCGCGCTGGTCGCGCTGGCGGTGATGTCCCTGCACTTCGTGAAGCTGCCGGCCATGCTGTTCGGCGTCGGTCGCTACACAGTGAAGATGGAGCTGCCGCAATCCGGCGGGCTGTATGGCACCGGCAACGTCACCTATCGCGGCACCGAGGTGGGCCGGGTGGAATCCGTGCGCCTGACCGACTCCGGGGTCGAAGCTGTGCTGTCGCTGAAATCCGGCATCCACATACCGTCCTATCTCAAAGCCGAGGTGCACAGCCAATCGGCGATCGGCGAATCGTACGTCGAGCTGTTGCCCCGCAACGGAACTTCGCCGCCGCTGAAGGATGGCGACGTGATTCCGGTGGCCGACACCTCCGTGCCGCCGGACATCAACAGCCTGCTCACCGCCGCCAACACCGCTCTGGGGGCAATACCTCACGACAACCTGAAGACCGTCATCGACGAGTCGTACACCGCTGTGGGCGGGCTCGGCCCCGAACTTTCCCGCCTAATCACGGGTTCGTCCAACCTGGCGATCGACGCGCGCAAAAATCTTGACCCGCTGGTCGCCCTGATCGATCAATCGAAGCCGGTGCTCGACTCGCAGACCAACACGTCCGATGCGATTGCGGCGTGGGCATCGCACCTGGCCACCGTGACCACTGAATTGCAGACCCACGACGAGGCCATCGCCGGCGTCATCGACAAGGGCGGCCCGGCGTTCGGCGAGGCACGTCAACTGTTCGAGCGGCTGCAACCCACCCTGCCGATCCTGCTGGCCAACCTCGTCAGCGTCGGGAAGGTCGCCCTCGTCTACCAGAACGACATCGAGCAGCTGCTGGTGGTGTTCCCCATGTCCATCAACGCCGAACAGGCCGGCATCGTCGCCAACGCAAACACCAAGCAGGGATACCGGGGTCAGTACCTGAGCTTCAACCTCAACCTCAACCTGCCGCCGCCGTGCGCCACCGGGTTTCTGCCGGCCCAGCAGCAACGGATCCCCACCTTCGAGGACTACCCGAACCGCCCGGCCGGCGACCTGTACTGCAGGGTGCCGCAGGATTCGTGGCTCAACGTGCGAGGTTCCCGCAACGTCCCGTGTGAAACGGTGCCCGGCAAGCGCGCACCCACGGTGAAGCTGTGCGAAAGCAACGAACAGTATGTGCCGCTCAACGACGGCAACAACTGGAAAGGTGACCCCAACGCCACGCTGTCCGGTCAGGGCATCCCGCAGCTGCGGCCCGGGTCGCCGCCGGCAGCTGCGGGTCCGCCCGCTCCGCCGCCGCCGATAGCCGCCGCCCCGTACGACCCGGCCACCGGCACCTATATCGGACCCGACGGGCGTCAGTACACCCAATCCGACCTGGCCCAAAGCGCGCCGAAGGACAAGACATGGCAATCGATGCTGCTGCCGCCCCCGGGCAGATGACAGCAATGGCGCACAGACTTACCAATCACGATGGACGGAGGACAGCATGTCGGGAGCGACTGATTCAGACCTGAGCCCGGACGACGACACTGTCGACACAGTCGATGAAGTCGACGAAATCGACGACGAGGGCGCTACCTCCGAGCCCGCTGCGGATGACGCAGACAGCGAGCCGACGGCCCGGTCCAGAAAACCGATGTCAGCCCAGCGGTGGGCGACGTTGTTCAGTCTGACGGTCATCGTCGCGTTGTCGGTCCTGGTGGGATGGTTGGGATTTCGTGTCCACCAGTCGCAGAAGGCGCAGGACCAGCGAAGTCAATTTCTAGGGGTGGCCAGGCAGGGCGCACTGAACTTGACGACGATCGACTGGCAGCATGCCGACGCTGATGTGCGCCGGATTCTGGACGGGGCGACGGGGGAGTTCCACGACGACTTCGCCAAGCGGTCCCAACCATTCATCGAGGTGGTTAAGCAAGCCAAGGCGACCACGGTCGGTTCGATTACCGAGGCTGGGCTGGAGTCCGAGACGGCCGACACAGCCCAGGCGCTGGTCGCGGTGTCCGTGCAGACGTCGAATGCCGGCGAAACCGACCAGGAGCCGCGGGCCTGGCGAATGCGCATCTACGTGCAAAGAGTCGGCGATCAGGTCAAAGTTTCTAACGTCGGATTCGTGCCATGATCCGGCTCAAGTCACGCCACGCCGGCGACCAGAGGGGTATCGGCTCCGCGGTGGAAACACCTGCTGAGCCAGTGCAAACGGCGATCATTGAGGACGAGACCACCGAGGACGCGACCGTTGAGGATGAGACCGCTGCGGACGCGACCGCTGAGGACGATACCGAAGTCAGCGAAATCGGCACGGAGCCAGACGCGGCCGACGATGAGCCGCCGGCGAGAGGGCGGCGTCGCATCGGCTGGTCGCGGTTGATCGCCTACGCGCTGCTGCCCGGGCTGGCTTTGCTGTTGGCATCGGCTGCGGGCTTTCTGAAATGGCAGGATGTCTCGGTCCGCGACGCCGCGGTTGCCCGCGCGGAATCCGTACGGGCCGCCGCTGACGGCACCATCGCGCTGCTGTCCTACCGGCCCGACACCGTGCAGAAGGATCTTGACGCCGCGCGGGGCAGACTGACCGGTACGTTTCTGGACGCCTATACAAAGCTGACCCACGACGTAGTGATCCCGGGAGCCAAGCAAAAGCAGATCTCCGCGGTGGCGACTGTCCCGGGCGCCGCCTCGAAGTCGGCGACCGCCAACCACGCGGTCGTCCTGCTGTTCGTGAACCAGACTGTCATTATGGGCCAGGACGCGCCGACCAACTCCGCATCCAGCGTTCGGGTCACCCTCGACAAGATCGGCGGCCGCTGGCTGATCTCCGGATTCGACCCAGTCTGATCGGACGACGCCTGTGCAACACCGATCCGTATCCCATCGCACGCTGGACAAGCCGCTTGCGGGCGTGATTTTCGCGTGTGCGGGCCTACTCGGTGTCGTGCCAGTCGCGGTTACACCATGTGCGCGCGCCGACGTGGTGGCCTATCTGGTCAACGTGACGGTGCGCCCCGGCTATAACTTCGCCAACGCCGACGCCGCCTTGAGCTATGGACATGGCATCTGCGACAAGGTATCTCAGGGCCGCAGCTATGCACAGGTGATGGGCGACGTGAAGGCTGACTTCAACACCTCCGACGAATACCAGGCCTCGTATCTGATCAGTCAGGCGGTCAACGAACTGTGCCCCGCGCTGATCTGGCAGTTGCGAAATTCGGCAGCCAACTACCGGCCACCGCTCCCTGGCGGCGGCTGAGAAGGAGGAGATCAACATGCAGTATCGGCCGCTTACCCTGCCCGCCTTGGTGGTCGTCGCCGCCATGTTGGGCATGCCCGCCGCACATGCGGACGGTGACAACAACACGCTCATACCGAACAACAAGCGACTCAATGACGGCGTGGTCGCCAACGTCTTCACCATGCAGCATCAGGCAGGCTGCACCAACGACGTGAGAAACAATCCCCAGCTTCAACTGGCTGCCCAGTGGCACACCCACGATGTGCTGAACAACCGCAACCTCGACGGTGACATCGGCTCAGACGGGTCCACCCCCCAAGACCGCGCCAGCAGAGCAGGCTTCCACGGTCCAGTGGCCGAAACCGTGGCGATCAATCCCGCCCTGGCGATCAGCGGCATCGAGTTGCTCAACCAGTGGTACTACAACCCTGCGGATTTCGCGATTATGTCCAATTGCGCCAACAGCCAAGTCGGGGTGTGGTCGGAAAACAGCCTGGATCGCACCGTCGTAGTTGCTGTCTACGGGCAGCCTGAGCGCCCACCCCAGGCACCACCGAAGGGACCGCAAACGGGGCCAGCGCCTGTGGTGGCCATGCAGCAGAATATCCCGCCCGATCCCACCCCCGACTACGACGCCAGCGACGAGCTCGAATTCGCCAACAACTGGTGGGCCTGGATCGGGCGAGGCGTGTACCCGCCGCCCGGCATACCGCCGCAATAGATCAGCGCTGTTCCACAACACCGGCTTCGCCGAGGACTGGCTGGACTCCCTTACCCAGGCTGCTCGCGCCAGCCTCCGCAGCGGCGGCTGATCGTGGCGGCAGGAACGACGCGGCAGCTCGCACCAGTACCACCGCGAAGCAGATGCTCAACACCGTTGCGGCCGCGACCACTGGCGTCGAGGTG
The DNA here is from genome assembly GCA_035472875.1 of Mycobacterium sp. GTDB lineage: Bacteria > Actinomycetota > Actinomycetes > Mycobacteriales > Mycobacteriaceae > Mycobacterium. The sequence continues at coordinate 5,053 of DATIOT010000228.1, read as the reverse complement.
TGCTCGAGATGCACAGCGATGATGGTGGGCCAACCGGCGCCGAAGTTGGCCATGAAAAACGTGCACGGGAAGAACACGAAGAGGCCCAGCAGCTGCCACTGAGCGGTACAGCGAGCACGCAGCTGCGATGCCGCCACCGCAAAGCAGATCACCTGGCCCGCTTCGAGCACGCCAATCACCAACGGGTACTGGAAGATCCGAAGGACGTGTGGCCCCCAATAACTGTAGAGGCCACCATTAATGCCGACGGTCTCGAACGCGGCCGATTCGAGCAGCGAGATGCCGGCCCAGACGAATAGGGTCCGGCGCGTCATCATGCCGCGGCCGATCCGATGGGCGATGTAGATCGCTGGGGCGGCGTACAGCACCACATAACCGCTATGTGTCCATATCGGTTGCGGAATATCGAAAGCGGTGAAATGCGTCCACATTCCTGGTGTGGAGTAGAAGTACAGGGCCATCGCCACGTCGTAGAGGGGCTCGGCGAATGCGCCGACCAAGGCCGCTAATACCATGAGCGCGTAGAACGGTGTCCGTTCGCGCACACCCATCCAGATCGCAATCAGCAAGAGCACCGCGGTCAGCCCCCAGCTGACGTCGGTCAGGATCGCCTGTGTTGTGAGGTTCAATTGGTGATCGATTGGTGGCACCTGGTCAGGGTACGGAATAGCTCATCCGTGCGCGTCCCCCGATCAGCGGATTTCCTGCTCCGACAGAGTGACAACGCTTATATTGCGCCGAGATCGACATTCTGCAGACAAAAAGCGAGAAGAGTCGTGCAAAACGTCAATCTCGGTGATACCCACGACGACTCAGGGCATAGTCCACTCGTCCGATGATGTCGTCGTCGCGGTCCTCGGCGATCACCCGCACAACGATCCACCCCAGGCGCTGCAGTTTTGGTTGGCACCGAATGTCTTTCACATACTGTTTGCGGTTGGTGCGATGCCGGTCACCGTCGTACTCGGCAGCCACCTTGAGGTCTTCCCAGCCCATGTCGAGGAAGCGGACAAGTCTCCAGCGGTCGACAACCGGTATCTGCGTGACAGGCCGGGGAAACCCCGCGTCAATCAAAAGCAGCCGCAACCAGGTCTCCTTCGGCGAGGCGGCGCCGCCGTCGACAAGTGGTAGCACCGCTCGCAGCCGCCGTAGCCCTCGGGCGCCCGGGTAACGCTTGGCCAGCAGCAGCACATCCTCCATCGAGAATGGCGTCGCGTACATCAGTGCGTCGAGTCGCGCGACCGCCTCGTCGCGCTGCAGATGCCGGCCAATGTCGAACGCCGTGCGGGTCGGCGTTGTGACTGGGATGCCGGCAACCTGGGTGATTTCGTCCTCGGCCAACCTGTCGTTGCGCACGAGCAGCCCCCGTTGGGGGCGTGCGGTGAGACCGATCAACTCGACGGGTGTGTCCGCATCGACCCATTGGGCGCCGTGCAATGCCGACGCCGCAATTCCGCCGACCACCGACGGCCGTTGGCATGTCAACAATGCGCCAACGGTCCGATCGCGCAGCGATGGCTCGTGTCGCTTGGGTACATACACCCCGCGGTAGATCGGACGGTACCAACGCTGCAATTCGTGTCTGGTCAGCCGACCGGCTGCCACAGCCTGACTGCCGACAAAGACATCTGCCATGCCCGCATATTGGCACCAGCCTCCGACATCAGCCGAAATCGACGTAAATCAGGTGAGCGCAGAGCCTCCTGCGGCCAGCCGTTCGCCGGCAGCCAGGAAGGAAGTCACCAACCCGGGATCGGCATAGTAGGGGTCGCCGACGCCGCTTTCGAACCGCCTGCGGCTGTACTCGTAGAGCGCGGCAAGCTTGTACATCGCTAGCGTGGCATACCAATTGACTCCCGACACATCAGCTCCGGTGCACTCGGCGTATCGGTTGATCAGCTCACTGCGTTGAGGATAGCCGGGCTCGAGCACCGCGGTGCCCATCGCCGATGTCGGAACCAGCGGCTCGCCCGGCACAGGGTAGGACGTGAGCAGGTATCCCAGGTCGGCAAGCGGATCGCCGATGGTGGCGAGCTCCCAATCAAGGACTGCGCCAACGCAACCGGCTTCAATGTCGACGATCATGTTGCCGATGCGAAAGTCGTTGTGAACGACCGCGGTTCCAGATTCGGACGGAAGATGCGTGTGCAGCCAGTCGTCCAGCGCGGCGAAGGTGCGCGGCACGGTTCCATCCACAGCGATCAGCGATCGCATCCGCCGCAATTGCCGTTCGTTGAACCCGTCGGGCTTAGCGAAATCGCTGAGCCCTATTTCGCGCCACGACACCTTGTGCAATGCGGCGAGCGTGTCCACCAGCGATTCCCCGATGCTCCGGCGCAGCTGTTCGTTTTGGCTTGGCGCGGGAGTCGATTCGGTGATGACGGCCCCATCTACGAAGTCCATGACAAAGACCGGGACATCGAGCAATTCTCCGGCGGCCGCGGTCGCGCGTACTCGCGGAGTGGGGACGTCGGTCTTCTCGAGCGCGGACAGCAGTCGCGCCTCCCGCAGCACGTCATGTGCGCCCGGAGGCAGCGGCGGCAGTGGTGGTCGGCGGACGACCACTTGTGAGTGCCCATCCGACACCAGGAAAGTCAGGTTGGAGTGCCCGTCACCGATGGCCCGAGTGGTTATCGCTGCCTCGCACAGTCCATGGTCAGCCAGGAAGCGCCCCAGCTGTCGGAGCTCGCCGTCAGACCACGACCACATCACGCGTCCCGCGCCGACAAATAATCCAGATATGCTCCCTGCCAGTGCGTCTCGAATTGTCCGGCACCTTGTTCGCCGTCGATGAGGGCTCGGCAGGCGCCCTCGCGGATCACCGTTTGCAACCTGTCATGCGTCGGTAACTCGATCACCCCGAATACATCGAGCTCCAGCTCGGTTCGCGCACCGGTGATGTCGGTAAGGGTGGCGATTAGCCGACGCTGGCGCATCTGTTGACCGTATTCGGCGTGTTGGTCGATGTGACGAACCGGGTAGGTGACCCCGTCCCGGACGATGTACCCGGCGAAACCCCACTCGCCCTTGGCGATCCATATCCATCCATTGAGCGCGCGGCCCGACTCGGTGTAAGCGACGAACCATTTCCAATGGTGCGGCACGCCCCAGTCGCGCACTCCCCAGGAATGGTCGCGATGTCCCATCCTGTCCCACCCGATGCGCCGGCCCGCGACTTCGAGCCCGCCGCGCACCCGGCCGGTCTGCTCGATCCGGTTGACCGCGAACCACGACGGTAGGCCGTCCGGATTGCAATGGTAGCTGAATGCATCGTGAATACCGTTGAACGCAAACTCGATTCGGACGCCCTCATGGTCGTAGGTCAGCAGGCAGGACTTGCGCAACTCGGGCTGTGCGAGAGTGAGTGGACCGAATGAGAATTCGTCAAGGTCGGCGTGGTCCGGCATCCGCCCCTGGTGGAGATGCAGCGCCAACGGTCGTGCTTCCGGGCCCCATACGCACACGTTGTAGCCGGCTTTTCCGCTGCCGGTCAGGTAGAGGTAGACCTGCACACCGAGTTCTTCCTCAGGCATGATCAACTCCCAGAACAGGCTGTCGCGCGTTCTCTCCCCGGCCACCGGCCGGTGCCGGAGATCGTCAGTGGGACCGAGCCCGTCGTGCAGCTCTTCGGATGCGGTCACTGCGCCTCGCCCTGCAGGTTCATTAGTGCGCTGCTAGTCGTCGGTACCTGGACCGCTAGCGTCTGCCCGCGGGTATCCACCTCCAGCGCGGACCGGAAAGAGTTGTTCTCCAGGTTGCGGACCAACGCGTTCTTCGTCGATCTCATGCTGTCGTCAGAGTTCTGCGCGATGGTTTCGGCCAGCTCGATCGCCGCGTCGAGCGCGGTCCCGGTTTCGGTGAGCCGGTCGGCCAGCCCGATCCGTAATGCTTCGACGGCTCGCACGGTGCGTCCGGTGAATGCCAGTTCCGCTGCCCTGCCCGGTCTGATCAGCCGGACCAGGTTCCACGACGTGCCCAGCTCGCCGATGGATAGCCCGACCCGGACGAACCCGGCGCTGAAACTGGCGGTGTGGTCGGCGATCCGGATGTCTGCGGCCAGCGCCAGGGACAGACCTCCGCCGGCGGCGGGACCGCTGACGGCGGCGATCACCGGGTAGGGCAGAGCTCGTAGCCCGGTGGACCCGGACGCGGCCGTCTCAACGAGATCGGTGAATTCCGATACCGACATCCGGGCGAGGACATCGACCTCATCGAGGTCGAAGCCGGTGCAGAAGGCCTTTCCTCCCGCCCCGCTTATGATCAACGCCCGCAGCGGCGCGTTACGCAACGTGGCTGTGGCCCAGGCGATTTCGCCGAACATTTCGACTGTTTGCGAGTTTGCGCGGTGTGGGCGGTTCACTGACATCACGACGATGCCGTGACGGTGTTCGTCGAAGGTCAGGGTGCTAGCTGTGCGCAGCTCGTCGAGGATGTCGGCCAGCGGACGCCGCGACACCCGATTCCAGTGCGATGTGGCGGTGTTCATGCTCACCGCCCGGAGAAGTTCGGTGGCCGCTTGGCTTTGAAGGCTTGCAGCGCCTCGGTCATGTCGTCACAGCGCGTGAGTAGCGCCTGCCCGCGGTTTTCCAATTCGAGGGCCGCCGCGAAGGAGGCGACTTCCATATTTGCCTGCAATGCGCGTTTGGATATCCGGATGCCGCCGGGGGAGTTGGCGCAGATCTGGCCCGCCATGGCCAGGGTCTGGTCGAGCAGGTCGTCGGGACTCGTCACCCGGTTGAGCAGCCCGAGTCGTTCGGCTTCCTCGGCCTCGACAATGCGCCCGGTGAAACCCATCTCGGCGGCCGCGGATGGACCGATCAGGCGGGGCAATAGCCAGGAGGCGCCCAGGTCGCCCGCCGATAAGCCGATGCGCACGAACGCGGCGTTGAACTTCGCCGTGGGCGATCCGAGCCGGATATCGGCCATCAGGGTGAGCGACATGCCGCCGCCGGCGGCGGGGCCGTTGACCGCTGCGATCACCGGAACCGGGACCGCGCGCACCGCGCTGAGCGCCCGGGCTGCGCGCTCCTGGCGGTCCAGCATGCCCAACGCC
>DATIOT010000227.1:0-12721 GCA_035472875.1 Mycobacterium sp. | reverse complement strand
TGCAGGTAGGACTGGAAGTTGTAGGTGGTGCCGGATGCATCACTGCGGTAAATGACCCGGATGTCCTCTGCCGGCATGGATGCGTTGAGCGCGGTGAGGGCGGGGTCGTCCCAACGCGTGATGGTGCCGTTGAAGATCTTGGCCAGCGTGGGCGCGTCGAGCACCAAAGCGTCGACGGCACTGAGGTTGTAGGTGATGGCCAGCGGGCCGAAGACCACGGGCAGGTTCCAGGCATCGGCGCCACCGCATCGCTGCTTGGCGGCCGCGTATTGGTCGCCGGACAGGGGTGTATCCGATCCGCCGAAATCGGTCTTGCCGACCAGGAATTCGCTGATTCCGGCGCCCGAGCCGTTGGCGGTGTAGTTGAGCGTCTGCCCGGAGCAGGCCTTGCGGTATGCGCCGATGAACCGGGTCATCGCGTTGGCTTGCGCGGTGGAGCCGCTGGCGACCAAGGCCTGCTTACCACCGCAGTCCACCTTGGCTCCGGCGGCATAGGCCAGGGTCGCGTGCGAGTTGCTGCATGCCGAGAGCACCATGGCACCCGCTGCCAGCAAGCTGACGGCGGCAGCTGATCGGTTGCGCTTCACGTTGATTGCCTCCGATGGTTTGCTCCGGCCAGCAGCCAGCTCAGCCCGAGCACGCGACACATGTCGAGATTTTCGGTTATCGAAACCACCGCGCAAACAAACATCAGGTGAACTGGTTGACTCCACCGGATGAATGCCTGGTGCTGATTTCCCGAGGTCCCGTGCGGGCCGCCCGCCGTTAACGGCTGGTGTCGTTCGCCGCTTGCGATCTTAGACAGCAAACGGCTGTGTGCATTTGGGACCTTCCCGGCTCGGCCAATCGCGGCGCCGTTCGCGGGCGTCATACCCTGAACTGGTGCTCACCGAGCTGGTTGACCTACCCGGCGGATCATTCCGCATGGGCTCGACGAGCTTTTACCCCGAAGAGGCGCCGATCCATACCGTGACCGTGAGTTCCTTCGCGATGGAGCGGCACCCGGTGACCAACACGCAATTCGCCGAATTCGTCGCCGCCACAGGTTATGTGACGGTTGCCGAGCAACCGATTGACCCGGCGCTTTACCCGGGGGCGGATCCCGATGACTTGTGCGCGGGCGCGATGGTTTTCCGTCCCACGCCGGACCCGGTCGACCTGCGTGACTGGCGGCAGTGGTGGGACTGGGTGCCGGGTGCGAATTGGCGTCATCCATTCGGGCCGGACAGCGGTGTCGCGGACAGAGCCGATCACCCGGTCGTACAGGTGGCGTATCCGGACGCTGCGGCCTACGCGCGGTGGGCCGGGCGACGGCTGCCCACCGAGGCCGAGTGGGAGTATGCCGCCCGCGGCGGAAGCACGTGGACCTATTCGTGGGGCGACGAGGAGAAACCCGGTGGTCAACTGATGGCCAACACCTGGCAGGGCAGGTTCCCGTACCGCAACGATGGTGCGCTCGGCTGGGTGGGGACTTCGCCGGTGGGGACCTTTCCGCCCAACGGGTTTGACCTACTCGACATGATCGGCAACGTCTGGGAGTGGACCGCCACCGAGTTTTCCGCACACCACCGGCTCGATCAGCCGCCGAAATCCTGTTGTACACCATCTGGGCCGGCGGATCCGAGCGTCAACCAGACGCTGAAGGGTGGTTCGCACCTGTGCGCGCCGGAGTACTGCCACCGCTACCGTCCGGCAGCGCGGTCACCGCAATCGCAGGACACCGCTACCACCCACATCGGGTTTCGCTGCGTGGCGAGTCCGTCTGGCCAGGCCCCCTCGAAAAGGTGAACGGGAGTTTGCCAGAAGGTGACAATGTTTCTGTCTCGCATGAGTAAAGATTCATGTCGCGCGCGTTCACCGGGGCTTCGCTAACATCTGACCAGTGTTGCTAGAACAAGCTCGGCTGTGCACACCGGCGGTTACCGATGACCGCTGAGGCCCCTCCAACTCCGCCGTCGGCCGAGTTGGAGGCGCACGCCGAGTCGGAAGCGGCCGCGCCGAAGAAAAAGCCGCCGCCAGCAAAGCCAAAGCCGTCGAAACCGCGCATCGCGATCGGTGTGGGCGTTCTGGTGACTGTGATCGCCGCCTACGCCCTATCGCTCCTCGGCGTCCACTTGCTGGAAAAATCGGAAGGTCCACTTCCTCCTCTGGACCTGAGCCAGGGCGGTGGCGATGCAACCATCGTGCAGCTGCGCCTGGAGGAGCTGAAACCGGTCGCGAATCGTCTCTCGGCGAATGTGCTCGTTTACCCCGGGGTGGCACAGTACGACAACCGCTTTGACGTGCTGGGCAACGACGTCGCCGTGCGCCTGTATCCAACGAGCGACCTGGGGGACCTGCATTACCCGAAAGGAAAAGCGCCGGCGCAACTCAGCACCACCGTCGAGGCGCACGGCGATCCCGGTAACTGGCCATTCGACTCGTACAGCACCGAGCCGATCTCGGCTGATGCGTTCGTCGGGGCTGGCGACAATCTTAAAAAGGTGCCCGCCCGTGTCGAAGTCACCGGAGCGCTAGACGGTTGGGACATAAGCGTCAACCGCGTTCACGACCCCGCCGCGCTTCCAACCTCGCGCGCCACTGACAACGGCAACGTGATCATCACCTTGAGGAGGGCCAAAGGCCCACTGATCTTCGACCTGGGCATCTGCCTGGTCCTCATCAGCCTGCCCACCCTGGCGCTGTTGGTGGCCATTCCGATGGCACTGGGCAGACGGAAGTTTTTGCCGCCATTCGCAACGTGGTATGCCGCGAACTTGTTTGCCATCGTCCCGCTACGCAACATCCTTCCCGGCGCCCCACCGCCCGGTTCGTGGATCGACCAAGCCATCGTGCAATGGGTGCTGATCGCCCTGGTGACCGCGATGAGCTTGTACATCTTCGCCTGGGTCCGGCAAGGCGACTAAAAGCGCGCGGTCTGTTATTCGCGGCCTGAAGGCTTCAGCTCTTGCGTGTCGGACGCGTCTGGCATAATCGAACGTATGTTCGAACAGGCACGTGGCGCTGTGTTGCAACCGGACGTTTTGGTCCGGTTTGATGAGCTGTTTGAGCGGCATCATCCGTCGAGTACTTCGGAGTCAGCCGCCTTGCTGGATCGGATCTGCTCGTCGTGGCGGGCGGAGAACCGGGCGGCGGCCGCGCAGCTGGTCGCGATTGGCGAATTGTTTGGCTATCGGCTGTCGCGCTGCTCGGACACCGAAGCGTGGGCGGTCGACACTGTGGAGGCGGTGACCGCCGAGCTGGCCGCTGCGTTGCGAATCAGTCAGGGGCTGGCCGGTAGCCGGCTGCGGTATGCCCGGGCCATGCGCGAACGGCTGCCGAAGGTCGCGGAACTCTTCAAAGCCGGTGATATCGACTATCGGACGTTTCAGACGATCGTGTATCGGACCGATCTGGTCACCGACCCTGGAGTATTGGCGGCGGTGGACGTAGAGCTGGCCGTCAAGGTACCGCGGTGGCCGTCGATGACCCAGGGCCGGCTGGCCGGGCAGGTCGACAAGATCGTGGTTAAGGCCGACGCGGATGCGGTGCGGCGACGCAAGGAGCGCCAGGCCGACCGGCAGATCTGGATCGGGGATCTCGAAGGCGGCATCTCTGAGATCCACGGCAGCATGTTCACCCCTGACGCGCATGCTCTCGAGAAGCGATTGAATGCGTTGTCGGACACCGTCTGTGAGCACGATCCGCGCAGCCGTGACCAGCGCCGCGCCGACGCCCTGGGCGCGCTGGCAGCGGCGGCTGATCGGCTGGGCTGCCGCTGTGGGCGACCTGACTGTGCGGCCGGAAAGCGGCCTGCCGCAACGCCTGTCGTGATTCACGTGATTGCCGAGCAATCCACGATCGACGGCAGCGGCACCGCGCCCGCATCCGAGGTTGGCGCCGATGCGCTCATCGCACCCGAACTCGTTGAGGAGCTCGCGAAGTCGGCGAAGCTGGTGCCGCTGGTCCACCCGGCCGATGCTCCTCCTGAGCCGGGATATGTGCCCTCGAAGGCGCTGGCGGATTTTGTGCGCTGCCGAGATTTGACGTGCCGCTGGCCCGGCTGCGACCGGCCGGCGCTGGAATGCGATCTCGACCATACGATCCCGTACACCGATGGCGGCCCGACGCATGCGTCGAACTTGAAATGCTATTGCCGCACGCATCACTTGGTGAAAACGTTCTGGGGGTGGCGTGATAAGCAGTTGCCCGACGGAGCGGTGTTACTGACATCGCCATCGGGGCGAACCTATGTCACCACACCGGGCAGCGCGCTGCTGTTTCCGAGTTTGTGCCTGTCGACGGGCGGTGTGCCCGCACCGGAGGCTGACCCACCGTTTGAGTACTGTGGCGACCGGACCGCGATGATGCTCACACGGCGCCGCACTCGCGCGCAAAACCGCGCGCACCGCATCGCCACCGAACGCCGACAGAATCGCAACGCTCGCCTAACCCAACGGGCCGAGTGCCTAAGCTCCGCCGGGCCGGCCCCACCGGAGACCGACGACGACCCACCACCGTTCTAGGTGGAGGATATTCACATGCCCGCATCGCATCTCGAAAACCAGGTGCGCTGCGAGCAACTACCGCCGCTGGCCGCTGAAGATCACACCTGCCATGTCTGTGCGTTGGTTTACGCGGAGACTCGGATCGACGACGCGGTCAGCGTCAACGCCGGCCTGCCGGGCGCGGTCCGGGAGGTGGTATGCGCAATCCCGGCTGAGGTGCTCAGGGTGCGGCCTAGTCCTGATGTGTGGTCGGTTACCGAGTACGTCTGCCATCTGCGCGACGTCTACGTCACTTTCACCATCCGGCTGCACCGCATCCGCACCGAGCAACAGCCCGCCTTGGAGCCGATGTTCAACGATTTGCGGGCTCGTCGTTTCCGGTATAAGTTTCCGGTATAACGAGTGCGACCTGGCTGCCACGCTTGGCGAGCTGGCGGCGGCCGCGGCGGGCTTCTGCGATGAAGTCGCGCGCACGGGAGAACACGACTGGGATCGCGTGGCGACCCGCTTGCCACGCGAGCAGCGCACTGCGCGCTGGCTCGTACGCCAGGCGATGCACGAAGGCGTCACGACCTCGGCGACATCCACAGAATCGGCGAGACGCTTAGTTGAACGGCTCAGGACCGCGGAGCGCGTGGCTGATCACACGGGCAACCGCGACACCTGGAGCCGACGCGGGATTTGCCTGCACAACTGCGAAAGCAAGGCCAGAAATCCTGCTTCCTCATGACAAGATGCCCGCTTCGGTTGGAAATTTGGCTCTGAGCTGCTCGTCCCCTAGACTCTAGGGGTTGCCTTGGGCAGACCTCGGCCGGCTCGCGCAAGCGTTATCGGCCCCGCGTGCCCTTCGGCGACGAAGACCGCGCACGTCAGGTTTTTGGGTGGGCTTTGAGTTTTCAAGGTTCGCCGAGCCGGTTCCTCCTGCCGTGCACACGCAACCAGGTCAGGAGATCGAGTGATTCAGCAGGAATCGCGACTGAAGGTCGCCGACAACACCGGCGCCAAGGAGATCTTGTGCATCCGGGTGCTGGGCGGTTCGTCGCGGCGCTACGCCGGCATCGGTGATGTCATCGTCGCCACCGTCAAGGATGCCATCCCGGGCGGCAACGTCAAGCGTGGGGAGGTCGTCAAAGCCGTCGTGGTGCGCACCGTCAAGGAACGCAGGCGTCCCGACGGCAGTTACATCAAGTTCGACGAGAACGCCGCGGTGATCATCAAGCCCGACAACGACCCGCGCGGGACGCGTATCTTCGGGCCGGTCGGCCGCGAACTGCGCGAGAAGCGATTCATGAAGATCATCTCGCTGGCCCCGGAGGTGTTGTAGATGAAGGTCCACAAGGGCGACACCGTCCTGGTTATTGCGGGCAAGGACAAGGGCGCCAAAGGCAAGGTGCTGCAGTCTTACCCGGACCGTGACCGGGTTCTGGTCGAGGGCGTGAACCGGATCAAGAAGCACACCCCTGTTTCGACCACTCAGCGCGGAGCTCGGTCGGGCGGAATCGTCACCCAGGAAGCCCCGATTCACGTCTCCAATGTGATGGTGGTCGACTCGGACGGCAAGCCGACCCGCATTGGGTACCGGGTAGACGAGGAGACCGGCAAGCGGGTCCGTATTTCCAAGCGCAACGGCAAGGACATCTAGGCATGTCAACCACGGAAAGCACTGTGAAGATTCAGCCGCGCCTTAAAGAGCGCTATCGCAACGAGATTCGGGATGGGTTGCACAAGCAGTTCGGCTACGGCAACGTCATGCAGATCCCGACCGTGACCAAGGTCGTCGTCAACATGGGGGTCGGTGAAGCGGCGCGAGACGCCAAGCTGATCAACGGCGCGGTCAACGACTTGGCGCTGATCACCGGGCAACGGCCGGAGATCCGCCGGGCCCGCAAGTCGATCGCGCAGTTCAAGCTGCGTGAGGGCATGCCGGTCGGCGTCCGCGTTACCTTGCGCGGAGACCGGATGTGGGAGTTCCTCGACCGGCTCACATCGATTGCGCTGCCACGTATTCGTGACTTCCGCGGACTTTCGCCCAAGCAGTTCGACGGTGTCGGCAACTACACGTTTGGGCTATCCGAGCAGTCAGTGTTCCACGAGATCGACGTGGACAAGATTGACCGGGTCCGCGGCATGGACATCAACGTCGTCACCTCGGCGACGACCGACGACGAAGGACGAGCGCTGTTGCGGGCCCTCGGCTTTCCGTTCAAGGAAGAACCTCAAAGGGGAGTTTGAGCGATGGCTAAGAAGGCACTGGTTAACAAGGCGGCGCGGAAACCGCGGTTCGCGGTGCGCGGCTACACCCGCTGCAGCAAGTGCGGCCGCCCACGCGCGGTCTACCGCAAGTTCGGGCTGTGCAGGATCTGCCTGCGCGAGATGGCGCACGCGGGTGAGCTGCCCGGCGTGCAGAAGAGCAGCTGGTAACAGGACACAGGACTAAACACCATGACGATGACGGACCCGATCGCAGACTTCTTGACACGTCTGCGCAACGCCAACTCGGCGTATCACGACGAGGTGAGTTTGCCGCACTCCAAAATCAAGGCCAACATCGCCCAGATCCTCAAGAGCGAGGGCTACATCAGCGACTACCGAACCGAAGACGCTCGGGTCGGCAAGGCACTGGTCGTCCAGCTCAAGTACGGGCCCAGCCGGGAGCGCAGCATCGCCGGATTGCGACGGGTGTCCAAGCCGGGGTTGCGCGTGTACGCGAAATCCACCAACCTGCCGCGGGTGCTCGGCGGCCTGGGCGTGGCGATCATCTCGACCTCCTCGGGCCTGCTCACCGACCGTCAGGCAGCCAGACAGGGCGTGGGCGGCGAAGTCCTCGCTTACGTGTGGTGAGAGGGGGCAACCATGTCGCGCATTGGTAAGCAGCCGATTCCGGTTCCCGCCGGAGTCGACGTAACGATCGACGGTCAGAAGGTCTCGGTGAAGGGACCCAAGGGCACCCTGGACTTGACGGTCGCCGAGCCGATCACGGTGGCGCGTAGTGAGGATGGCGCGATCGTGGTCAACCGTCCCGACGACGAGCGGCACAACCGCTCACTGCACGGACTGTCGCGCACCCTGGTGTCCAACCTGGTCACCGGCGTGACACAGGGTTACACCACCAAGATGGAGATCTTCGGGGTGGGCTACCGGGTGCAGCTCAAGGGCTCCAATCTCGAGTTCGCGCTCGGGTACAGCCACCCCGTGGTGATCGAGGCGCCCGAGGGCATCACGTTCGCGGTCCAGTCACCGACGAAGTTCACGATCTCTGGGATCGACAAGCAAAAGGTCGGCCAGATCTCGGCGAATATCCGCCGTCTGCGCCGTCCCGACCCGTACAAGGGGAAGGGCGTGCGCTACGAGGGCGAGCAGATCCGCCGCAAGGTCGGAAAGACAGGTAAGTAGTCATGGCACTATCACAAGCTGGCACCGCCGCGCGAAAGTCGTTGGGGCAGAGCGTATCCAAGGCTCGGCGGGTCTCCCGGCTGCGCAGGCACGCGCGGCTGCGCAAGAAGATCTGGGGCACCCCGGAGCGCCCGCGGCTGGTGGTACACCGGTCCGCGCGGCACATTCACGTGCAACTGGTCAACGACGAAAACGGCACCACGGTGGCGGCGGCGTCGTCGATCGAGGCCGATGTGCGCGGCCTGCCGGGGGACAAGAAAGCGCACAGCGTGCGGGTCGGTCAATTGATCGCTGAGCGTGCCAAGGCCGCCGGCATCGACAGCGTGGTGTTCGATCGCGGTGGATACACCTACGGCGGACGGATCGCGGCGCTGGCCGATGCCGCGCGCGAGAACGGATTGAATTTCTGATGACAACTGGAAGGACCGCATAATGGCGGAGCAGCCCGCTAGAGGGCAGGGCGCCCCAGACAGCCGTGACACCCGCGGTGACAGCCGTGACGCGCGCGGCGATGGCCGCGGTCGGCGTGACAGCGGCCGTGGCCGCGACCGCGACGGTGAGAAGAGCAACTACCTGGAACGGGTCGTCGCCATCAATCGCGTGTCAAAGGTGGTCAAGGGTGGCCGGCGATTCAGCTTCACCGCCTTGGTCATCGTGGGGGACGGCAACGGCATGGTTGGTGTCGGCTACGGCAAGGCCAAGGAAGTCCCGGCCGCGATCGCCAAGGGCGTAGAAGAGGCGCGCAAGGGCTTCTTCCGGGTCCCGTTGATCGGCGGCACCGTCACTCACCCGGTGCAGGGCGAGGCAGCCGCCGGCGTGGTGCTGTTGCGCCCCGCCAGCCCGGGTACCGGTGTGATCGCCGGTGGTGCGGTGCGCGCTGTGCTGGAATGTGCTGGGGTGCGCGACATCCTGGCCAAATCGTTGGGCAGCGACAATGCGATCAATGTGGTGCACGCCACCGTCGCCGCGCTCAAGCTGCTGCAGCGTCCCGAGGAGGTGGCTGCGCGCCGCGGACTGCCAATCGAGGACGTCGCACCGGCAGGAATGCTGAAGGCGCGACGGGAGAGTGAAGCGCTGGCCAGTGCGAGCGCGGCCCGGGAGGGAACGGCACAACCATGAGTCAGCTGAAGATCACCCAGGTGCGCAGCACGATTGGGGCACGCTGGAAGCAGCGCGAGAGCCTGCGGACCCTGGGCCTGCGACGGATTCGCCATTCGGTGGTCCGCGAGGACAACCCACAGACCCGCGGCCTGATCGCCGTGGTGAGTCACCTCGTCGAGGTGGAGCCGGCCGAGGCGGCAGGTGGAGGTAAGACGAAATGACGATCAAGCTGCATGACCTACGGCCCGCGCGCGGGTCGAAAACCGCTCGTACCCGAGTCGGTCGAGGTGACGGCTCCAAGGGCAAGACCGCGGGCCGTGGTACCAAGGGCACCAAGGCTCGGAAAGGGGTGCCGGTTACCTTCGAGGGCGGGCAGATGCCGATCCACATGCGGCTGCCCAAGCTCAAGGGATTTCGCAACCGGTTCCGCACCGAATACGAAATCGTCAATGTCGGTGACATCAATCGGCTGTTCCCGCAAGGCGGAGCCATCGGTGTGGACGAACTGGTGGCCAAGGGTGCCGTTCGCAAGAATTCTTTGGTCAAGGTTCTCGGCGACGGCAAGCTGACCGTCAAGGTCGACGTGTCGGCGCACAAGTTCAGCGGCAGCGCCCGCGAGAAGATCACCGCCGCGGGCGGCTCGGCCACCGAGCTGTAATCAACCTAGCTGCGGAATTACTTCTGCGGCAAGGCGTTCCATCTGCTCGCGGTTCTCTGCGACGTCGGCACCGACGGGATTGAGCAGCAGCATCTCCGCCCCGGCGTCGATCACCTCACGCAGTCCTCGGGCGACGTCGTCGGGTGTACCCGACACCGGAACCGCATCGATGCCGGGCATCTGGCCGTAGATGCGGCGCAGCCCGGCGAGCACCCGCTCGCGGGCCCGCGCCGGATCGTCGTCCACCGTCAGATAGACCCGTTTGCCGATGGTGTAGTGCGCGGGGTCTTTGTGCTGTTCGTCAAGCTCACGGCGCACGATGCTGACGGCTTCGGCAAACGCTTCGGTGGTCGATGAGCCCGCGCCCAAAAATGAGTCACCATGACGCACCGCCCTGGCCAGGGCTTTGGGCGCAAGGCCACCGAACCAGATCGGCGGGTGCGGTCGCTGTACCGGCTTTGGCTGGATGGGTAGGTCATCGACGTCACGGAACCGCCCATGGAATGTCACCCTGGGTTCGTCGGACCAGGCAGCCTTCATCAGTTCCAGGCCTTCGGTGAAATAGCTGATGTAGGTTGCTTTTTCGACGCCGAACGCGGCGAACCTGCGAAAACCGCCACCGGGTGCGACACCGATGTCTAGCCGTCCGTGGCTGAGTCGGTCGACTGCGGTCGCGGCCGAGGCCAACTGGAGTGGATCATGCAACGAGGACACCAGCACGGCGACTCCGAGGCGCAGTCGCTCGGTGCAGGCCGCGCAGTAAGACAGCAGCTCCAGCGGCGCCAGCAGCGGTGCGTCGCCGATGATCTGCTCGAGCACCCAGCCTCCCTCGAAGTCGAGTTCCTCAGCGCGCGCTAGATACGAGCGCAGCCCGGCCGCGTCGAAGCCATCGAAGTCGAATTGCGGGATAGCGATGGAGAACCTCACCTGACCACCGTACGGTGGCTGATCGGTAGGCTGCGAACATGTTCGCCTTTCTGCCTCCCCTTCCAGGCGTCGACGACGTGCGTGCCCTGGCCGGCCGGCTCGACACCGCTCGTCACCACGGCGTACCCAATGGCTGCGTGCTCGAATTCAGCCTGCATTCGGTGCCGCCGGAGACGACGGGCTTTGACCCGCTGGCGGTCATCACCGGCCGGCCGATGGCGCTGCGCGACGCGGTCGCCGCGATTCACCGCGCCGCCAAGGATCCCCGGATTGCCGGGCTGATTGCCCGCGTGCAGCTTGCGGCGTCGCCGCCGGCGGCAGTCCAGGAGCTGCGGGAGGCCATCGCGGCTTTCAGCGCCGTCAAGCCGTCACTGGCCTGGGCCGAGACCTACCCGGGCACGCTGTCCTACTATCTGGCTTCGGCATTCGGGGAGGTCTGGATGCAGCCCTCGGGCAGTGTCGGGCTGGTCGGCTTCGCGAGCAATGCCACCTTCCTGCGTGACGCGCTCCAAAAGGCGGGGATCGAAGCCCAGTTTGTCGCGCGGGGCGAATACAAGTCGGCCACAAATCGTTTCACCGAGGACAGGTTCACCGACGCCCACCGCGAGGCGGTGACCAGGATGCTGGAAAGCCTGCAAAGCCAGGTGTGGCAGGCGGTCGCCGAATCACGCAACATCGATGCCGGCGCGCTGGATGCGCTGGCCGACCGGGCGCCGCTATTACGCGATGACGCCGTCGCCTCAGGTCTGGTCGACCGCATCGGCTTCCGCGACCAAGCCTATGCCCGGATAGCGGAACTGATTGGTGTGGAAGGTGTTTCACCAGAGGACGACGACTCCGAGACAAACACAGAAAAGGCTCCGCCGCGGCTCTACCTGTCGCGGTACGCCGGTGCGGCCCGGTTACGGCTGGCCCCCCCCATGCCGCCGATTCCCGGCCGCCGGCCCAAGCCCACGTTCGCCCTGGTCACTGTTGCGGGCAAGATTGTCAACGGACGCGGTGGGTTTCAGTTCCTGCCATTCGGCACCTCTACCGTCGGCGGTGACACGATTGCGGCGGCACTGCGGGAGGCGGCTGCCGACGATGCAGTGTCCGCGATCGTGCTGCGGGTGGACAGTCCCGGCGGCTCGGGCACTGCGTCAGAGACCATCTTGCGTGAGGTGACAAGGGCCCGCAGACGTGGCAAACCGGTGGTAGCGTCCATGGGCTCGGTGGCCGCCTCTGGCGGGTATTACATCGCGATGGGCGCCGACGCGATCGTGGCCAACGCGGCCACGATCACCGGCTCGATTGGTGTTTATAGCGGAAAGCTCGTTTTTCGGGATCTGAAGCACCGGCTGGGAGTCGGGTCGGATACCGTGCGCACCAATGCCAATGCCGACGCCTGGTCGATCGATGCGCCGTTCACGCCGGAGCAGCAGGCCCACCTTGAGGCCGAGGCGGACTTCTTCTACGCCGACTTCGTGAAACACGTCGCCGAAGGCCGCAACCTCAGTACCGAGGCTGTGGATGTCGTTGCACGAGGCCGGGTCTGGACCGGTGCTGATGCTCTCGAGCGTGGCTTGGTCGACGAACTCGGCGGGCTTCGAACCGCCGTGCGCCGCGCCAAAGTCCTGGCCGGCCTGGACGAGGACACCGAAGTACGCATGGTCAGCTATCCGGGCTCGTCGCTGCTGGAGATGGTGCGACCCCGTGCGTCATCGCAACCGGGCGCCGCGTCGCTGCCGGACGCGCTGGGTGCACTGCTCGGCCGCTCGGTTGCCGGGATCCTGGAAAACGTCGAGCAGACGTTGAGCGGTGCCAGCATGCTGTGGCTGGGGGAGTCGCGGCTCTAACGGTTCAAACTGCCGCTGATGAAGATGATTTCCCCGAGCGGCTCGTCATGTTCCAGGGCGGGTACCTCGATGCCGTGGCGCTCGAACAGTTCCGTTCGAGTTACGCCCTCGACATCCCACCCTTTGGTCCCGAGATAGTCGACGACGTGGTTGCGCTCGCCGGCATAGACCAGCGACGCCATGTCGACGTCCACGCCGTGGTCGCGGAACACGCCGGTCACAGCCCGAACCCGCTCGGCATCGAAGTTGACGATGTCAGGCACGAAGTCGGCGGCGATCGTGCTGCGGGTGGACAGTCCCGGCGGCTCGGGCACTGCGTC
>DATIOT010000226.1:0-6929 GCA_035472875.1 Mycobacterium sp. | reverse complement strand
TCCCACTCTGACGGCCGCCCAGGTTGCCAACGCTGTGCCGTTGCCGACGTCTCCGGGCTACACCGGCAGCACCCAGTACTACGAGTTCCTGACTCAGGACCTGCCGCTGCTGCAGCCGATTCGCGATATCCCGTTTGTCGGCGACCCGATCGCGGACATAGTGCAGCCTGATCTACGCGTGCTCGTCGACTTGGGCTACGGCTCCTACGGGCCCGGCCTCAATTATGCGAATATTCCCACCCCGGCCGGTTTGCTCGAAGTAGTCAATCCATTCACCACCATCCCCGACCTGGCTATCGGGGCTGTGCAAGGACCCGAAGCCGCCCTGGTGGATGTTGGATTGCTGCCGCAGTCCTTCTTGCCGAACGCCTACCCGTACCTGCCGTCCATAGATCCAAACCTGAATTTCTTCCTGGGCCAGCCGAGCGTGACGGGGCTGTCTGTGCTCAGTGGCGCCGTCGGGGACGTACTGCATTTGATTCCGCCCATCCACTGACCCACCGCCGCTCGGCTACTAAGGCCCGAGCGGAGAATTCTTGCGGATCGACTCGTCACGGATCAGCCCGCGCAGCAGAGCGGTGCTGAACTCAGCAGCGATTTCCTTGGCGGTGCGCCGTCCGCTCGGGCGCAGCCAGCGGTAGCTGCCCAGCGTCATCCCGATGTAGCCCAGCGCCACCACATGTGAGTCGCACTCATAGAACTCGCCACTCGCGATCCCGCGGTCGATGAGGCCGTGCACGTGCTCGTAGACCTGAGCCTCCTTCTCGCGGACCTCGACGACTTGCTCGGTGGTGAACCACTCGGTGATGTACGGCTGCTCCTGGAAGTACACAGCGGCCCGCTCGGGATTACTGGCGATACCGGTGAGCAGCCGGACGGTGTACTGGTAGAGCGCCTCGCGGGCCGTCCAGGACGGATCGTCGTGTACGGCGGCCAAGGTGCCCTCGGCGGCCTGGCGGTAGATGTCGAACAGGATCAGCGACTTGCTGGCGTAGTAGTGGTAGACGGTCGCCTTGTTCAGACCGATCACGTCGGCGACGTCGTCCATCCGGGTGCCGTGATAGCCGCGGGCGGCGAACAGCTTGGTGGCAACGGCCAGCAACTCCTCGCGGCGTGTTAACCCATTGGGGGTGATGCTGTCGGATGACATCTCTACTCACTATCGTCGCTGCCGGCAGGGCCGGATGGGGTTCCGGTGTGGCCCGGATAAGGCAAAGTATCAATCAACTGGTTGGACAGTTTAAGGCCAGTGCCGCCTGTCGCACCGGCACTGATGGGACTAGACTTCCGGATTGAACTAGTCGCAAGTCGAGAGGTGGGGCCGATGGATCCGAGTCCGGATTACGACGGAAGCGACGAGATCGAGTTCTTCATGAGGTACCTCACCTGGGGCTTACGGGGGGTTACCGACGGGAATGGGTACCCACCGCAGGCATATCCACCCGTCTAAAAGATCTGGCTGTCGGTTTATAGCGCTTTGAGTTCCTCGGCGACCCGGGTCACCGACTTTTTCGCGTCGCCGAACAACATCGTGGTTCCGTCGGCATAGAACAGCGGGTTGTCGATGCCTGCGAAGCCCGAGTTCATCGACCGCTTGAGCACGATCACCGATCTCGACTTGTCCACGTTGAGGATGGGCATTCCGTAGATCGGGCTGGAGGCCTCGTTGCGGGCCGCAGGGTTGGTGACGTCGTTGGCGCCGATAACGACGGTGACGTCGGTGCGGGCGAACTCGTCGTTGATGTCGTCCATGTCTTTCATTGCGTCGTAATCGACTTCGGCCTCGGCCAGCAGCACGTTCATGTGCCCCGGCATCCGGCCGGCAACGGGGTGGATCGCGTATTTCACCGGCACGCCACGGTCTTCGAGCAGGTTGGCCAGGTCTTTGACGGCGTGCTGCGCTTGCGCGACCGCCAAGCCGTAGCCCGGGACCACGATCACCTGGTTGGCGTATGCCATCTGTATCGCGGCATCGGCGGCCGACGTGGAGTTGACGTGCTTGTCGCCGCCGCCGTCGCCGCTGGGAGCCACGCCACCGCCGCCGAACCCGCCGGCGACGATCGCGGGAATGGAGCGGTTCATCGCCTTGGCCATCAGGTTGGTCAGGATCGAGCCGGAGGCACCGACGATCATGCCCGCCACGATCATCGCGGTGTTGTTCAACGCCAAACCCGCCGCGGCGGCCGACAGCCCGGTCATCGCGTTCAGCAGTGAGATGACCACCGGCATGTCGGCGCCGCCGATGGGCAACACCACCATCAGGCCCAGCGCCCCGGCGGCGGCGAGCAGACCGATCATCCACCACAACGACACCCCGCCAGTGCCGGGATGTGCGTGCAGGCCGATGACCACCGCGGCCGCAATGGCCGCGGCCAGCAGAAGTACGTTGATCGGTTGCTGGGCCTTGCCGAAGCCGATCGGCGACCCGGAGATGATCTCCTGCAACTTGCCGAACGCGATGATCGATCCCCAGAACGAGATCGACCCGATGATCGCGGCGAACAACGAGGCCACCACGATGTGCACGGTCGGCGACTCGTGGTGCTGGAAGGCCGAAAACCCGGTGGTCTCGATGAACTCCGAAAGCGCGATGAGCGCGACCGTGCCGCCGCCCACGCCGTTGAAGAACGCCACCAGCTGCGGCATGGCGGTCATCTTGGTCAACCGGGCCGGCGGGACGCCGAGCACGACACCTACCACCAGGCCGGCGATGATCAGTAGCCACTGGTCGGTGTGCCGGATCTTGGCCAGCGTCGCCGCCACCGCGATGCTCATACCCACCGCGGCGATCAAGTTGCCCCGCACCGCGGTCTTGGGGCCGGTCAGGCCCATCAACCCGTAGATGAACAGCGAGAAAGAGATGATGTAGAGGACCGTGACCAGGTAGTTCACCGGGCGACCTCATCACGCTCTGCCGAATCCGATTTGGCTTGTGGGACAGGTTTTTTCCCCTTGAACATGCCCAGCATCCGGTCGGTGACGATGAAACCGCCGATGACGTTCAGCGTGCCGAACACCACCGCGACGAACAGGATGATTTGCACCGCCAGCGACGGGTGCTCAACTTTGCCGAAAACCACCAGCGCGCCGAGCACCACGATGCCGTGAATGGCGTTGGTCCCCGACATCAGCGGCGTATGCAAGGTGTTGGGCACCTTGGAGATCACCGCGAACCCGACGAACCCGGACAGCACCAGGATCGCCAGGTTCTCCAACAACTCGTCGTACATCTAGGAGTCCTCTCCACGCGCCTGGGTCACACAGGCTGCCGCGACGACTTCGTCGTCAAAGTCCGGGGCCAGCTTGCCGTCCTTGATCAGCAAGTCCAGTAGCGCCGTGATGTTCTTGCTGTACAGCTCGCTGGCATGCTCGGGCATCGTCGCCGGCAAGTTCAGCGGCGCGGCGATGGTGACGTCGTGCTTGACCACTGTCTTTCCGGGTTCGGTGAGCTCGCAGTTGCCTCCGGCTTCCCCGGCCAGGTCGACAACCACACTTCCGGGTTTCATCGCTTCCACCGCCGCGGCGGTCACCAGACGCGGCGCGGGCCGGCCCGGGACCAGCGCCGTCGTGATCACCACGTCGAACCCGCTGATCGCTTCTTCCAATGCTTTCTGCTGCTGGGCCCGTTCGTCTTCGGTGAGTTCACGGGCGTACCCGCCCTCACCGGATGCTGAAATTTTCGAGATGCCCACATCGAGCCACTGCGCCCCCACCGAACGCACCTGGTCGGCCACCTCCGGACGCACGTCGTAACCGGAGGTGCGGCCCCCCAACCGTTTGGCCGTCGCCAGCGCCTGCAGTCCGGCCACACCAACACCGAGCACCAGCACCGTGGCGGGTTTCACCGTCCCCGCGGCCGTCGTCAGCATCGGGAAGAACCGCGTCGACTCCGAGGCCGCCAGCAGCACCGCCTTGTACCCGGCCACGTTGGCTTGCGATGACAAGGCATCCATCACTTGGGCTCGCGAGATTCGTGGGATGGCTTCAAGCGCGAACGCCTGCACCCCCGCTTGGGTCAGCGCATCGATCGAGTTGTCGGCATCCAGCGGCGCCAGGAAGCCGATCAGCGTCTGCCCGCTGCGTAACCTGCTGACCTCGTCTGCCGTCGGCGGCGCGACCTTGACGACGACATCGGCAGCCCACGCATCGCCGATGCTGGCCCCTGCCTCGGTATAGAGCTCGTCGGGAAGCAGCGCCCCTTCGCCGGCACCAGACTCGACCACGACCGCCAAACCACTGTTCACCAGGGCGGCGACCGCCTTCGGCACCAGCGCGACGCGCCGCTCGCCGGTCCCGGACTCAGCGACCACCCCCACCGTCGTCTGCGGATCTGTCATGGCGCGTACATCTACTTTCCTTGCGTCACTAGCTGCCGTGTTGCGAACCCCGTCGGATTGAACACCCTAGCCGCCGCTACCAGAGCGGGATGTCTTGGCCATGTTCCGACGCGGGGCGCGGTCCGAAGTAGCGTCGCTCGGACTCGGCGATCGACACGTCGTTGATGCTTGCTTCGCGACGGGCCATCAACCCCGACGGCAAGAACTCCCACAGTTCGTTGCCATAGCTTCGGTACCACCGACCGCTCTCATCGTGGCACTCGTATTGAAACCGCACCGCAATCCGGTTGTCGTGGAAGTCCCACAAACTCTTGCGCAACGAATAGTCGAGTTCGCGCTGCCACTTGCGAGTCAGAAACGCCACGATCTCGTCCCTGCCGACGATGTGTTCGCTGCGGTTTCGCCAGTGCGAATCGGGCGTGTAGGCCCGGCTGACGCGCTCGGGGTCGCGGGTGTTCCAGGCATCTTCGGCAGCCTGGACCTTCTGGATCGCTGTTTCGTAGGTGAACGGTGGAAACGGGGGCAGCGTGTCGGTCATGACATTCATGTCTACCGCGAGAAGACAGAGAATCGCACGGATCCGCTCTGCAGCATGCGATTCTGCGTCTGCTCGGGCCGTCCAACGGCGCGTGTCCTATCGTGGCGGACATGGACTTCGCGATGTCGGCCAAAGCGAGCGACTACCACAAGCGGCTGTCCGACTTCATGACCGAGTATGTCTTTCCGGCCGAGGCCGATTACGACAGCTACCGCGACGAGGCCGGCCCTAACGATCACACCGTTCCACCCATCATCGAGGAACTGAAAACCAAGGCCAAGGAGCGCGGCCTGTGGAATCTGTTCCTGCCCGCCGAGTCGGGCTTGACCAACCTGGACTACACCCCGCTGGCCGAGCTGACCGGCTGGAGCCTCGAGATCGCACCTGAGGCGCTCAACTGCGCCGCACCCGACACCGGCAACATGGAGACCCTGCACCTGTTCGCCACCGACGAGCAGCGCAAGAAATGGCTGGAGCCGTTGCTGGCCGGCGAGATCCGCAGCGCCTTTTCGATGACCGAACCGGCGGTCGCCAGCAGCGACGCCCGCAATATCGAGACGTCTATCGTGCGTGACGGCGCCGACTACGTGATCAACGGCCGCAAGTGGTGGACCTCAGGCGCGGCGGACCCACGCTGCAAGATCCTCATCGTGATGGGCCGCACCAACCCCGACGCGGCGAGCCACCAACAGCAGTCGATGGTTCTAGTGCCAATAGATACGCCGGGCGTGACTGTTGTCCGCTCGACAACGGTCTTCGGTTACCACGACCAGCCCGGGCACTGCGAGATCATGTACGACAACGTCCGGGTACCGGTCACCAACCTGCTCGGCGAAGAAGGCGGCGGCTTCGCTGTCGCCCAAGCGCGCCTGGGGCCGGGCCGCATCCACCACTGCATGCGTGCGCTCGGCGGAGCCGAACGTGCGCTGGCCCTGATGGTGGACCGCGCGCGCAACCGGGTGGCATTCGGCCGGCCCTTGGCCGACCAAGGTATGGTGCAGCAGGCAATTGCCAAGTCCCGCAACGAGATTGACCAGGCCAGGCTGCTGTGCGAGAAGGCGGCATGGACCATCGACCAGCATGGCAACAAGGCCGCCCATCTGCTGGTGTCGCAGATCAAGGCGGTGGCGCCGCAAGTGGCGTGCGACGTCATCGATCGCTCCATCCAGGTGCACGGGGCCGCCGGCGTCAGCGAGGACACGGCGCTGGCCCGGCTCTACGCCTGGCACCGGGCGATGCGGATCTTCGACGGACCCGACGAGGTGCACATGCGGACAATCGCGCGCACCGAGATCGGCCGGGAGCAATCCGGGCTCGCCGCGGCGGTCACGTCACATGGCTGAGGCCGCTGTCCGGGAATTGCCGGGCGCCTGGAACTTCCGTGACGTCGCGGACGGGGCACCCGCGTTACGGCCCGCGCGACTGTTCCGATCCAGCGAGCTGAGCCGCCTCGATCACGACGGCCGGGCAACGCTACGCCGGCTCGCGATCACCGACGTCGCCGACCTGCGCGCGTCCCGGGAGGTCGCCCGGCGCGGCCCGGGACTGGTTCCCGACGGCATCGAGATCCACTTGCTGCCCTTCCCCGACCTCGGGGATGACGAGTCCGACACCGACGACCAGGCCCCGCACGAACACGCGTTCCAGCGGCTGCTTACCGGCGAAGGCAGCGACTCCGACAGGTCGGTTAACGAGGCGGCCACCCGCTACATGACCGACGAATACCGGCAATTCCCAACGCGTAACGGGGCGCAGCGCGCGGTACGCCGCGTGATCACGCTGCTGGCGGCTGGACGCCCGGTACTCACGCACTGCTTCGCCGGGAAGGATCGCACCGGCTTCGTGGTCGCGACGGTGCTGGAAACGATCGGCGTCGATCGCGACACCATTGTCGCCGACTTTCTGCGCAGCAATGACGCCGTACCGCAGCTGCGGGACCGGATCTCGGAGATGATCCAGCAGCGCGCTGACACGGAACTGACGCCGGAGGTAATGACGTTCACCGAGGCCCGGCTGTCCGACGGGGTCCTCGGCGTCCGCGAGGAGTACCTGGC
>DATIOT010000225.1:0-6165 GCA_035472875.1 Mycobacterium sp. | reverse complement strand
AGCAGCACCGGCGGTGTCGGACCCCGATGCCGCACACACTGCAGGATGGGCCGATCCACCAGGTAGGTCTCGGTGTACAGGTCAGCTTCCTCGATACCGGTCCCACGCGCTTCAGCCAGCCTGATGGACAGCAGCTGACGTTGGTAGTTCCAGTCGTAGAGCGCCTCGTTGGCGGTCAAGCCCTCATAACACTGCAGCCGAACCAGCGTGGTGTTCACCACCGCAGCAAGGGTTTTCGCCGCTGTTGTCTTGCCGACGCCGGGCTCACCCTCCAGCAGCAGCGGCCTGCCCAGCGTAACCGCCAGATAGATCGCCGACGCGGTGCCGACGTCGAGCAGGTAGTCCTGCGCGTCGAACCGGCGAATCACGTCATCGGGGCTTGTGAAGGTCATGGTGCCAACGACTCCAGCAGCCGACGGTAGTCGTCCCAGGTATCGACGTCGAGCGGCACCGGGCCGTCCACCGCGATTTCGCGCACCGGATGCCGGCCCGACTGCACGAGCTTCCAGACCCCCTTGTCGCCATGCAGTTGCGAAAGTTCGCCGAACACAGCGCGGCTGAACCAAAACGGATGCCCGATACCGTCGGCGTAGCGGCATACCATGACGGCATCGGCCGGCGCCGCGGCGATCAGCCGGCGCACGGTCGCGGGTTCCACGCATGGCTGATCGCCGAGCATCAGTACGATTCCGGCGGCCTGCGGGTGCACCCGCCGCAATGCGACACGCAGCGATGCCGAGCAGCCAGTGCCGAAGTCGTCAACCGTCACCACGTCGGCCCCGTCCAGTGACACCACATCGCGCACTGCCTGAGCAGCACCACCCAGGGTGACGATGAGCTGGTCGAACCCGGCGCCGCGGGCGACCTCGAGGGTCGCTCCGAGCACCGTCGTATCCCGGTATCGCAGAAGCTGTTTGGGTGTGCCCAGTCTGCGGGAGCCGCCGGCCGCGAGCACGACACCGGTGACCCGCCGCCCGGTCATGCGCCGTTATTCCCAGCGGCGAACGCCGTCCGGCATCCCGGGCCGCAGAACCAGTAATCCGCGGCGGCCAGCCTGAGGTGCTCGGTGGCGGGCCCGATCGTCACCGTCATGCCGCACACCGGGTCGACGGCCTCCCGCGGGCTGCCGCCGGCCGAAACGGGCAGGCTCAGACTGCCGCCGCGGATACTGGCGATCAGTTCGGCCGCGATCGATACCGCGATCTCTGCCGGGGTCTGGGCGCCGATTGCCAATCCGACCGGGGTGTGTATGCGGGCACGCTCGGTGTCGGAGAGTTCGAGTTCGTTCAAAATCGAGGCTCCGCGAACCTTGCTGGCCACCAGGCCGATATACCCGACGCCGTTATCCAGTGCCGCGCGAATGATTTCG
Organism: Mycobacterium sp.; assembly: GCA_035472875.1. Lineage (GTDB taxonomy): Bacteria > Actinomycetota > Actinomycetes > Mycobacteriales > Mycobacteriaceae > Mycobacterium. Next base: position 4,796 of record DATIOT010000225.1, on the reverse strand, counting down.
GCTTCCGGCCCGCCATGGCTGGCGATCACCACCGCAGTGGTTTCGGACAGATCTGTGTCACGCCGGGCGTCATACCCCAGCACTCCGCACAATTGGATCAGCGCGTCGGCGATCGGCGTGGCTCCGTGGACTCGGATCAGCGGGCCCGGCAGCTGCGGTGTCAGGAAGATCTCCAGCGACCCGCCGGACAGGCACGGGTTGACGACCACACAGGCACCGGGGGCCTCGGGAAAGTGCACGTCCCCGTCGGGAAGCACCCGCAGCAAGACACTTTTGCCGGCCTGCAGCACGCCCATCGCCGCCTTGCGGACGGAGTTTTGCGCGCACTCGCCACCGACGAAACCTTCGATTGTGCCGTCCGCCAACAGAATTGCTTCATCGCCCGGGTATGCCGAGGTGGGCGGCTGAGCCCGCACCACCGTCGCGTGCACAAACGGTGTCCGTGCCGCCAACAGCTGCTGAGCTCGCTCGCTGATCGTCATCTAAAGCCTCTAGATCGGCGGTTTGGCGCGGCCCTGCATGGCCTCCCAGACCCGCGACGGTGTCAACGGCATATCGGCGTGGCGAACCCCGAACGGCGCCAGCGCATCCACCACAGCGTTCACCACCGCAGGCGGCGATCCCACGGTGGCCGATTCGCCAATGCCCTTCGCGCCAATCGGGTGATGCGGCGACGGCGTCACGGTGTACCCGGTCTCCAGATGCGGCACCTCGAGCGCGGTCGGGATCAGGTAGTCCATCAGCGAGGCGCCGAGGCAGTTGCCGTCCTCGTCGAAGGCGATCATCTCCATCAGCGCCATCCCGATGCCGTCGACGATGCCGCCGTGCACCTGGCCCTCGATGATCATCGGGTTGATGCGGGTGCCGCAGTCGTCGACGGCCAGGAAGCGGCGCACCTTCACCACCGCGGTGCCGGGATCGACGTCGACCACACAGAAGTAGGCGCCATACGGGTAGGTCAGGTTGTCCGGGTTATAGCAGACCTCGGCGTCCAAGCCGCCCTCGATGCCCTCCGGCAGATCGCCGGCCCCGTGCGCGCGCATCGCGATGTCCTGAATGGTCACCGACGCCGACGGGTCACCCTTGACGTGGAAAGAACCCTTCTCCCACTCCAAGTCGGCGACCGAAACTTCCAGCATGCCCGACGCGATGATCTTCGCCTTGTCGCGCACCTTGCGGGCGACCAGTGCCGCGGCCGCACCCGAGACCGGGGTCGACCGGCTGCCGTAGGTGCCGAGCCCGAACGGTGTCTGGTCGGTGTCGCCGTGCACCACCTCGATGTCGTCGGGCGGGATGCCCAGCTCCTCGGCGACGATCTGCGCGAACGTCGTCTCATGGCCCTGACCTTGCGTCTGAACGGAAAGCCGGACGACGGCTTTGCCCGTCGGGTGCACGCGCAGCTCGCAGCCATCGGCCATGCCGAGACCCAGAATGTCCATGTCCTTGCGCGGGCCGGCGCCCACGGCCTCGGTGAAGAAGGACATCCCGATGCCCATCAACTCGCCGCGTGCGCGCCTCTCCTTCTGCTCTGCCCGCAGTGCGTCGTAGCCGATCATCTCCATGGCCTTGCGCATGGTGGCCTCGTAGTCACCCGAGTCGTACACCCAGCCGGTCTTGCTCTTGTAGGGAAATTGCTCGGGCCGCAGCAGGTTTCGCAGCCGCAGCTCGGCCGGATCCATCTTCAACTCGTAGGCCAGGCAATCCACCAAGCGCTCGACGAAGTACACCGCCTCGGTGATGCGGAAGGAGCATGCGTAGGCGACCCCGCCGGGCGCCTTGTTGGTGTAGACCGCGGTCATCTGGCAATAGGCGGCCTCGATGTCGTAGCTGCCGGTGAACACCCCGAAGAAGCCGGCCGGGTACTTCAACGGCGCCGCCTGCCCGTTGAACGCGCCGTGATCGGCCAGCACATTGGACCGGATCGCCAGGATCTTGCCGTCGTTGGTGGCGGCGATCTCGCCGACCATGATGTAGTCACGGGCGAAGCCGGTGGATGTCAAGTTCTCGCTACGGTCCTCCATCCACTTGACCGGCTTGCCCAGCACCAGCGAGGCCACGATCGCGCACACATAGCCGGGGTAGATCGGCACCTTGTTGCCGAATCCGCCGCCGATGTCGGGTGAGATCACCCGGATCTTGTGTTCGGGCAGGCCGGCGACCAATGCGTACACCGTGCGGTGGGCGTGCGGCGCCTGCGAGGTGGTCCACAGCGTCAGCTTGCCGGTGACCGGGTCCAGATCGGCCACCGCGCCGCAGGTTTCCATCGGCGCCGGGTGCACGCGGGGGTAGACGATCTCCTGCTTGACGACAAGATCGGCCTTTGCGAAGACGGCCTCGGTGGCGGCCGCGTCACCGGTTTCCCAATCGAAGAGGTGGTTGTCGGTCTTGCCCTCGAGGTCGGTGCGGATTACCGGCGCGGACGGATCGAGCGCCTTGCGCACATCCACGACCGGCTCCAGCGGGTCGTAGTCCACGTCGATCAGCTCCAGTGCGTCGCGCGCCGAGTACCGGTCCTCGGCAACGACGAACGCCACCTCCTGTCCCTGGAAGCGCACCTTGTCGGTGGCCAGCACGGCCTGCACATCGTTGGACAGCGTCGGCATCCAGGCCAAACCCTTCTCGGCCAGGTCGGCGCCCGTCACGACGGCTTTCACTTTCGGATGCGCTTGTGCGGCGGTGACATCGATGCCGGCGATGCGGGCGTGCGCGTACGGCGAGCGCAAGATCGCCAGGTGCAGCATGCCCGGCAGGGCGACGTCATCGACATAGGTGCCGCGGCCGCGGATGAATCGGGGATCCTCTTTGCGCAACATCCGGCCGTGGCCGCACGGCTTTTGATCGTTGTCGGCCAGGTCTTCTGGCGAAGGTGGACGTGACTCGATTGTTGTCATGACCCGGCCTCCGTTACTGTGTTCTCTCGGCGGCCAGCCGCCGCGGCCCACTGGATGGAACGCACGATGGTGGTGTATCCGGTGCACCGGCAGATCTGCCCGGAGATTGCCTCCCGGATGGTCTCCTCGTCGGGGTTGGGGTTGCGATCCAGCAGCGCACGGGCGGTGATCATCATTCCCGGTGTGCAGAAGCCGCATTGCAGCCCGTGGCACCGCATGAACCCTTCCTGCACCGGGTCGAGCTGGCCGTTGACCGCAAGCCCCTCGACGGTCCGGACGCTGTGACCGGAGGCCATGACGGCAAGCATGGTGCAGGACTTCACCGGCACGCCGTCGACGTCGACCACGCATGTTCCGCAATTGCTGGTGTCACAACCCCAGTGAGTTCCGGTGAGCCGCAGCTGATCACGCAGAAAGTGCACCAGCAGCATCCGGGGTTCGACGTCGGCGGTGACCTGTTCACCGTTGACGGTCATATTGACCTGCATGATTAATTCCCTTCCGGCGCAGGTGCATTACTCACCCGTTGGGCCGCGCTGCGCAACGTGCGGATGGTCAATTCGGAGGCCAGGTGCCGCTTGTACTCAGCGGTGCCGCGGATATCGGTCACCGGCTCGCAGGCTTGCGCGGCGCGGCGGCCGGCCTCGGCGAACACCTCGTCGGTCGCCGGCTGGCCGACCAGAGCCGCCGAGAGCTCGGCCAGTGCGGCCGGGTCGGGGTTCACCGCGGTCAGGCCCACGCGGGCGGCGGTTATTGCGGCACCGTCGAGTGTGATTGCCGCTCCGGCCGCCACGACAGCCCAGTCACCAACCCGCCGCTCGACTTTTGCGTATGCGCTGGACGTCTTGTGCCGCACCGGGATCCGGACCTCGACAAGGATCTCATTGTGGGCGAGGGTGGTTTCGTACGGCCCGGCCCGAAAATCGTCAATTGATATTTCGCGTTCACCCGACGGCCCGCGGGCCAGACACACCGAATCCAGCACGCTGCAGACAGTCACCAAATCCTCGGCCGGATCCGCCTGACACAGTGAACCGCCCAGAGTGCCGCGGTTGCGGACCACCGGGTCGGCGATGACTCGTTCGGCATCGCGGAAGATCGGGCACACCCCGGCCAGGGTGTCCGACTCCAGCAGCTCGCGGTGACGGGTCATGGCGCCGATGCGCACCAGGGTCGGATCGGTGATCACGTACCCGAGCTCGAGCGCCAGGTCGTTGATGTCGACGAGGTACTCCGGGTTGGCGATGCGCAGCTTCATCATCGGCAGCAGGCTGTGCCCGCCGGCGACCACGCGCGCGCCCTCTCCCAACCGATCCAGTAGTCCGATCGCATGGTCGACGCTGGTCGCGCGCTCGTATTCGAAGGGCCCGGGCACCTGCATGTGACGCACCTCACTACGGGAAGGGACCCCAAGTGTCAGTCAGCCCGCAATGCGCGTCAATGTCGAGTTAAGTAATCCTTTAACTCGCCCTGGACCTGCGTCTCATGATGGATTCGCCCTTTGATTTCGGCCAGCGGGCGGCCTCCGCCTCCCCAACGCCGGGCGATGATGTCGGCTGCGATCGAGACCGCGGTCTCTTCCGGGGTCCGGGCACCGAGGTCCAGTCCGATGGGGCTGGATAACTGGTTCAGCTCGGCGTCAGTCAACCCCGCCGCTCGCAGCCGCTCTATCCGGTCATCATGGGTCCGGCGCGATCCCATCGCCCCCACATATCCGACGTGGGGCAGTCGCAGTGCCAGCTCGAGCACCGGGACGTCGAACTTCGGATCGTGGGTGAGCACACAGATCACCGTGCGGCCGTCCAGCGCACCGGCATCCACCTGAGACCTGAGGTAACGGTGAGGCCAGTCGACGATCACTTCGTCCGCCTCGGGAAACCGCTTGCTGGTGGCGAACACCGGGCG
>DATIOT010000224.1:0-2548 GCA_035472875.1 Mycobacterium sp. | reverse complement strand
GGGGTCACGGTGGGCCCGGCGGCCCGGGTTTCGGCGGCGGTTTCGGTCCTGGCGGTCGGCACTTTCTCAAGCGTGCCGCGTTCGTGACCGCGGCGTTGCTGCTCGACGGGCCGGCTGACGCCGCGCAGATCGTGCAACGGGTGTCCGACGCAACCGATGGCGCATTTACCCCTCCGCAGGACGTGGCAGAGCTTGCTATTGGACTGCTCGCCGGCCGGGGCGTGGTTACCGTCGACAACGGCGTGGCAACCCTGACCGAACTCGGCCACAACCTGCTGGCCTGGCGAGGCGTCAGCAGCGAGACCGCACACGCATTCCTGGGGCGGGCGGCCAAGTTCGGCGACGTCTTCAAGATCCGCCGGGAGCTCTTCGAACTCGCCGGACTGGCTCGCACCATTGCCTGGACCGGCACCGACGAGCAGAAGCAACAGCTCGCCGAGACCCGGACCAAGGTCCTGGAAGCCTTGACCGACGCGAAGAAGGCGCTGCACCGCGCGCTCGGCGAAGGTTAGCGCCTCAGGTGGTGGTGGGTTCGCTGAGCTTGACCAGCATCTTGCCGATGTTGGCGCCGGTGAACAGCCCGTTGAGGGCGTCGACGCACGATTCGATGCCCTCAAAGATGGTCTGGCGGTGCGCGATCCGACCCTCGTGCTCCCACCGGCGAAGCGCGGCGAACGCCTCGTCGAAGCGGCCCCACGCATCGAGTGCGTTGAATCCCTGCATCAGCGCGGTCTTGGACAACAGGTTCACGTAGTTGGCCGGCCCGGGGTGATCTCCGCTCAAGTAGCTGGAGATGACACCGCAGAGCACGACCCGTGCTTTGGTCGCGAGGCGACCCAGCACGGCGTCGAGGATCGGCCCACCGACGTTGTCGAAGTAGACGTTGACCCGGCGGGGGCAATGCTCCTTGAGCGCCGCCGCCAGGTCATCGTTTTTGTAGTCGATGCACGCGTCGAATCCGAAGTCCTCGACCACCGCCCGGCACTTTTCCGGCCCGCCCGCGATGCCCACGACCCGGGCTCCGGCGATCTTGGCGATCTGCCCGGCCACCGACCCGGTGGCGCCCGCGGCCGCGGAGACCACCACCGTCTCCCCGGGTTGGGGCCGGCCGATATCCATCATCCCGATGTAGGCGGTGGCCCCCGTCGGGCCGTACACCGACATGACGGCCAGCTGGTCAACCGTGGCCTTGCCCGGAATCGGCGTGCTGAACACGTCGTCGCGGACGATCACGTACTCCTGGAAGCCGGTCAGCGTGGTGATGATGTCGCCGACGTCATAGGCGTCACAGCGCGACGCCACGACCTCGCCGATCCCGGCCGCCCGGATGACCTCGCCCAGCTGCACTGGCGGAAGGTAGCCCGGCTGGTCGTTCAGCCAGGTCCGGACCGCGGCGTCGAGCCCGACGTAGGTGGTTCGGACCACGGCCTCACCCTCGGCCGGCTCGGGCGCCGGTCGGGTAACCAGTTCGGTATCACCAGGCTCGACCAGCCCGGTCGGGCGGCGACGCAACAAGATCTGGCGGTTCGGCAAGTCGGGCACGATGCAGAAACTACCGAAAAGGCCGAAATTACCCGAATGAATGCCATATTCGGTGCATGGAACCGCAGGATGACCCGGAAGACCGGATCCGGGAACTCGAGCGCCCATTAGCCGACGCGGCACGCACGTCCGAACTCGGAAGCTCGCAACCCGCCGGTCAGGCTTACTCACCCGGCCCAACGAGTCCGCCGCCACCAGGCCCGTGGACCTACGGCGGCCCGTTTTCTGGGTCACCGCCCAAACCCCCGTCGGGCAACCGCATGTGGTGGATCCTGGGCACGTTCATCGTCATTGGCGTCGTAGCTCTCGCGGGCGGCATCGCCGCCTTCGTGGCGCACCAGCTTTCCGGTGTCCGGTCGATCATTACATCCCCCCCAACCATCTCCGTGACGTTTACTGCACCGTCTATCACCCCGACTGGCCCGGCCCCGTCGACAAGCGGGACTCAAACATCCAGACCATCGACGTCGCCTACCCCGCCGCCGGGCGGCAAGCTCAGTGTCTACGGCACCAACGAGAATCGAACGATTACCTGCAACGACAGCATCGTCAGCGTCAGTGGGGTTTCCAACACCGTCGTGATCACCGGCCACTGCGCAAGCCTCACCGTGTCCGGCGTCCAAAACTCAATCACCGTCGATGCCGTCGACACCATCGACGCCTCCGGCTTCGACAACAAGGTCACCTACCACTCGGGCACACCCAAGATCACCAATCCCGACGGTTCCAACGTCGTCCAGCCGGGCTGACCCCATTAGGCGCTAGCCATCGCCTCGGCCTGCGCCATATATCCCTCGAAGCCGGCCTCGTGCGCCAGGACCCGGAAGCGCTCCACGAATTGCTCATAGCCGGGCTCATCGCCAAGCGCGCGGGCCAGCAGCGACCGTAGCCGCAGCACCGGCAGCTCGTGCAGTACGAACCCTGGCTCGGTCGGTACTGCCGCCAATCTGTCGATCGCAAGCTCCGCATCTTTGATGTCGGCAGCAGAGCCGCGCGACAACAGGGC
>DATIOT010000223.1:0-2877 GCA_035472875.1 Mycobacterium sp. | reverse complement strand
TCTCGTTGCCGGGGTTCCACGAGGCGTACGTTCGGGCGTCGTGCAGCAGGTGTTCGCCAAGCTCCGACCAGGCCTGGTCCACGTCGTCGGCAACGAAGACGACCGTGGGGTGGTCACGGTTGGGAAGCAGTGTCGGCCCGGGCTGGTGGCCGTGCTCGCGGCAGGCGGCCTCGTAGGCCTCCTGCATACCTTCGACGTTAGCGTGAGCCATCATGCCCAGGCCGTATCGGCCGGCCCGTCGGGCCGCCACCACAGTTCCGCCGCCCCACATCAGCACCGGTCCACCCGCCGTCAGTGGTTGCGGTGTCACCATGATCCGTCGTCCGTCTTGGATGACCGTTTCACCGGCCAGCAATCGGCGCAGCAGTCCGAGCTTCTCGTCGGCGAGCCGCCCGCGATCCTTCATCGCGACGCCGAAGTGCTCGAACTCCTCGGGCCGATACCCAAGGGCCAGGATGTACGACGCCCGCCCACCGCTGACGATGTCGAGCACCGCCATGTCCTCGGCGAGGCGCACGGGCTCGTAGAACGGAAGAATCAGGATCAGACTCAGGGCCAGCCGCTGCGTTCGCGCGGCAGCGGCCGAGGCCAACATAAACGGGGACGGCAAATAACCGTCCTCGGAGCCATGGTGCTCGCAGAAGACGGCGGCGATGCCACCGTGCCCCTCGGCCCAGGCGCACATCTCGGGCACCGCGGCATACAGCGCAGCGGGGGGCGCACCCCATTCCGGGGCCCGCATATCGAAGCGCAGCATGAACACGGCGGCTCCTAGACAACCTAATCTTTGTCCCACGTACGCTACGTCCGCCGCGAGATCTGCGTCAACGTTTAGTCAAATACGTGTCGCGGCAGGGTCGTCGGAATATCCAACGAGCTCAGCAACCCGGGGGCCGCCTCCACGACGTACGGGATCGCGTTGACCACCCGCATCGCGGTGGAGGCCATCGCCGCGTGCCCCGCACCGTGGCCTTCGGCCTCACCCAGCGTCATGACGCAGTGGATGTCGGGATCGCCTTCGATGTCGACCCGATAGGTCGCATCGAACTCCGAGGTCGGCCAGCCCGGGGCGACATCGCGGGCCATGCGGATGACGTGTTCGATCACGATGGCGTCGCGGCCATTGACCACCCCTGCGGCCCGCGTCCGCACCGCACCGCAGGTACCCGCCTTGATGGTGCCGAACGCCACGGCGATGTCGCGATCGGTCAACTCCCGATCGAGGGAACCGCGCACCTGTTCCACCTCGACGCCGAGGCCGCTTGCGATCAGGCATATCGGCGCCTTCCAAGCCATCTCGATGAAGCCGGGTGTCTTGAGCATGGGTTCGAAATCCAGCGGGCGACCGAAGCCCATCCCGTCCATCATCACGTCGGCCACCGGGTAGTGGTCGTTGAGTGCGACCTCACTGGCCGTGATGGTCCGGATGTTCTTTGACTGCGTCGTCATCAGCAGCGCGAGTTGATCGGAGGCAAAGCCGGGAAAGATGCCCGATGCGTAAAACGACGCACCGCCTGCCTTAGCCGCTTCCTCGAGCTCCTCGCGCCAGTTCGGAGCGAAATACGACGGTGGGTATACCAAGCTCGTCGACGTCGTCGACACGACGTTGATGCCCGCCTTCAAGAGCCGCAGGTAGTCAGGCACCGCGGCCCCGTCGCGTTCGGGACCGCTCGCGGCGTACACCACGCAGTCGGGCGCCAAGGCGATCAGCGCATCAGCATCATCGGTGGCCGCTATTCCGAGTGGCTCACCGGCGGATAACTCACCGGCGTCCTTGCCGACCTTGTCGGGTGAATGCACCCATACCCCAACGAGTTCCAGATCGGGCCGACGGCTGATGGCATCGATTGCGATCGCCCCGACTCCCCCGGTGGACCACACGACAACACGCATAAGCACTCTCCTTACTTATCGTGGGCACGGGCGGCGGCGGCCGCGGCGCGTTCGAGGTATGGCCACGCCACATCGGGCGGAATGCCGCCACACAGCGGGTGCAGCGGCAGCAGCCGCCCGCTGCGCACGTAGTCGGTCGCCTCGTCGGGTGTGAAAACGCGGTACGGGCCGCCCTCCTCGCGGAGCGCGGTCACGCTGTCGGCCCGAGTAATGCTCGCTACGGAGCCAGTTTTGGGGTCGTCGCTGGGGCGGTAGGACGCCGCTGTCACCGCATCGTGCAACAGGTGATTTCCCAGCACATCCCACGCCTCATCGACGTCGTCGGCGACGAAAACCGCTGTCGGAGCGCCCCGAACGGGAAACTGAATGATGCCGGGTTCATGTCCGTGAGCGCGGCACTGCTCTTCGTAGAACTCCTTCAGGCCTGGCAAGTCGGTCTGGGAGACGAACCCAAGCCCAAAGGTGCCGGCACGTCGGGCGGCGGCCTTGCTGCCACCGGCGATCAGCACCATCGGTCCATTGGCCGACCCACACGGTGGAGTGACGCGGACCGGACGGCCCCGGAATTCGACGGACTCACCACGCACCAGTGGGCCAAGCACGGCCAGGATCTCGTCTGCCACCCGGCCGCGGGTGGCCATGTCGATGCCGAAGTGGTCGTACTCCTGACTTCGATGCCCGACACCGAACGCGTAGGACACCCGCCCCCGGCTGATCAGGTCCAGCACGCTCATCTCTTCAGCGAGCCGGACGGGATCCCACAACGGAATCGACACCGCGGCCAGCAGTATCGCCAAACTGCGCGTCCTGGCCGCGATCGCCGAGGCCAACATCAGCGGAGCGGGGAGATGCCCGTCCTCGGCACTGTGGTGCTCGGAGAGCACCGCCAGCACAGCACCCCGGGTCTCGGCCCACGCGCACATGTCGATGGCCCCGGAGTAGAGATCGGCAGCCGGCCCGGCCCAACCGGGAGCGCGCATGTCG